>CAKSLR010000008.1 GCA_934467435.1 uncultured Eubacteriales bacterium
CTGCACGTGTGCCACTCCAGTGCATTCAGGCGGTCGTTATAGCCCCAGCAATAGCCGATCTGCGTGGCAACGCCGCCGAAAAGTTCCTCCCGGATGAGGGTGGCAAGGGGGGCGTCCTCCAGCGTTTCCTCCCGCGGGACATAGCGGGACCCCTGCGCGGGCATCGGAATTTTTTCCATTCGCGCCACCAGATCGGCAGTGTCGGCATCCACCACACGCCCATAGGGAATAAATGCAGGGTCGCGAACATCATACAGGGCGAGCCCCGGGTTCTTTTTTTGCAGTTCCGTCAGACACATAGCGTCCTCCTCATTCCGAAAATGTCAGGGTATGCGTGCGGACATACGTCTCGCCGGCGGGCAATGCGGTGATGTACCGCTTGTGTTCAATATGTCCGTCCGCCGACTCAAAATCCGGCATCCCGCACCAGGGTTCGATGCAAAGATATTTCGCATCGTATTGCTGCCAGAGCAGCAGGTGGTCAAAGCCGGGGAATTCTACCCGCACCTGTCTGCCGCCGCCGCGGCGGGCGAGGGTGACGGCACGGGAAGAAAGCGTCTCAAACACCAGCGCATCCACCGTGAAATACGACGGATCCAGGGGAAGGAGTTTCCCTTCCATCACCGGCTCTCTTTCGGTATCCGAGAGCAGGTTGCCGTGCAGTACGACGGTGGAGAGTTTCTCCTCTTTTTCAAAATGCATTTCATACGCTGCCACCCCCTCGGGCGTTGCATAACCTTCATGGGCGCCGAAACTGAAATACATGGTGCGGTTATCGGTATTCTCCACCTCATAGGTAACCGCCAGCCGGTTCTCCTGCAGCGAAAACGTCACGCGGAACACAAAGGAAAACGGAAAGGTCTTTCGCGTTTCGGCATTGTCGCGCGCCTCCAGCACAAGCCGATCCGGTTCCGAAAGAACCGGCGTAAACGTCTCAAACCGGATGAATCCATGCTTTTGTTGATGATATTCCTGATCGCCGAGGAAGTAGGTATCGTTTTTCAGCCCCCCGCAGATGGGAAACAGAATGGGGGCGCGCCCCGCCCAGACGGCAGGATCCCCTTCCCAGATAAATTCCGTACCGCCCGGCGTGCGCACCGACTGGATCGCGGCGCCGAGGTCGGAGACTTCGACCGAAAGCGCCATATTTTGAAGCTGATAGGTTGCCACAGCAAAAAACTCCTTTTTCTTTTTTTCAATATTGTACCATAAAAGCGGGGGAAAAGAAAGCCGTTCCCGCGAAAAAAGCCGGGTGCCGATTTTCACGCACCCGGCGTGGCTCTTACCGGTTTAACCAGCGATGCCCCTCTTCCGTGGTCATATAAAAGCCGCGGTTTTCACCCGCCATCACCCACAGATAATAGTTGTGATAGCCGGGGGCGCAGCAGCAGGGGTGGTAACCGCGCGGAATTTCCACAAAGTCACCGCTCTTGACCGTATAAGTCTCGTCAATATCCCCTTCTTTTGTATAAACGCGCTGAATCCCGAAGCCGGTCGGTTTGTCGTATTCAAAGTAGTAGATCTCCTCAAGCACCCCTTCGGTCGGCATATTGTCGTCATCATGCTTGTGCGGGGGATAGGACGCCCACTCACCGCCGTCAACAAACGCCTCGCCAATGTAAATCAGGTTGGCGGGAATGCGTTCATCCAGGATAAAATGAGCCTGGCGGCGCCAGCCGGGCTTGCCGAGGTCTTTGATGATAACATTCTCCGGGCGCACCAGCACCGGCTCAAAATCCGCCTTGGCGGGGGATTTGCAGACGGCGATGGTCACTTCCTCGGTCGCGCGGATGGTAAACACGCGGTTACGCGGAATATAAACGCAGGTAGCGGGTCCGTCAAAGGGGTTCTTTCTCTTACCGATATTCTCATAGGTGAACCCGTCGCCCGCAACGGTGCACTTGCCGCCAAGCAGCACAAGACCGTATTCCTTATCGGTCTCGCTGTACTTTTTGCTCTCTCCCTCACGCAGTTTCAGCATATCGATCTCCAGCATTTTGCAGCTGCTGTTTTCACACGTGATGACGGCGGTCTTGCCGTATTCGAAATTCCAACTCTTCTTAAAATTCATAACCTTGCTCCTTCAGAAATGAAATGGTGGCAGCATAATCCGGCACCCCGGCGCGGGAGCCGATTTTTTCGCATTTGAGCGCCGAAACGGCGGAAGAAAACAGGCAGGCGCGGTAGGCATCCATCCCACGTGTCAGGGCGGCGGCGTAGGCACCGTGGAACACATCGCCCGCGCCGTTGGAATCCACCACCTTCGCCGGCATGGCAGGGTAGGTGCAAAGCGTACTTCCGTCATAGAACGTGCCGCCCGCCTTGCCCTGCGTGATAATCACCGCGCGGGGGCGATAGCGCTCATACAGCGCCACCGCCGCCTCAGCGGCATTCGGCTTGCCGCTCTCCGCCAGGGCAAATTCTTCACTCGGAATCAGGTAATCGGCAAGCGGCAGCAGGTTTTCTACTCCTTCATACCGCCCACCGGCGTCATAAACCACAAGGGTGCCGCTTTCCCGTGCCATCCGCGCCCCTTCCACGGCGGCAGAAAGTTCGTTGCCGTCCACAAGCAGCACGTCTGCCGTGCGGATGGCGTCTTTTTGTGCGTCGCTCAGCAAAAGCGGCGGCACATTTCCCCGGTCAAACACAATGGTGCGGCTGGCGCTCGCCCGGCTGAGCATCACGTAAGAAGTAAATGCCCGGCAGTTTTCGGCACGCCCGACCAGCGTGGTATCGACCCCGTAACGGGCAAAATCCGCAAGCAGAAAATCCCCTGCCCCATCGGCGGACACCGTACCGAGAAAAGCGCACGCCGCCCCCAGCTTGGCAGCGGCGACGATGCCGGTGGCGCAGGGACCGCCCCCCGCCACCGAAACGGCATCTGCCTGCTGTTTTTTATCTTCTTCGGTATAATGGGGCAAGACCATCAGGGTGTCATACACATTTGCCCCGATACCGACGACCTGCGGTGCTCTCATGCCCGCCCCGCCGCGCCGAGCAGGCGGATTTTGGAGGTGGCAAAGGCAGAGACAGCGGCAATCGCCTCTTTCATAAAGAGGTCGATGGCAATCTTGTCACGTGAGGTGGCAAAAACAGCATCCAAAAACGAATAGCACAGGTCTGTACCGAAATTCACCTTGCGGATGCCCGCTGCCACGGCGGCGGTAATCTCCGCATCCGGCACGCCGGAACCGCCGTGCAGAACCAGAGGGATTCCCGTCAGTTCTTTCACTGTGCGGATGCGGTCAATATCCAGTTTCGGCGCTTTTTTGTAGCGCCCGTGCGCCGTACCCACCATAATGGCAAGGGCGGCGACCCCCGTTTCCCGGACGTAACGGGCTGCCTCGGCGGGGTCGGTATAGTCCGACACCTTCTCGTCCTTCGTCGAACCGATGTGCCCGAGTTCCCCTTCCACGCCGATGCCGACATAAGCGCAGCGTTCACAGACCGCGCGCGTGGCGGCGATGTTCTCGCCCAGCGGCAGGGTGGAAGCATCGATCATAATGCCGGTCGCACCGTAACGGAGCGCCCGTTCCACTTCCTTCTCCCCGGCGCCGTGGTCAAGGTGGAAGCAAACCGGCACGCTTGCCCGGTGGGCGGCAGCAAGGGCAACGGGGGCGACATAGTACCCCTCTTCATTGGTAAACAGGCGGGAATACGATTGCAGGATAACGGGGGATTTTTCCGTTTCCGCGGCGGCAATGACCCCCATCACCGTTTCCATATTGTACACGTTAAAGGCGGGAACGGCGTAACCGCCTTTTTCTGCCATTTGCAGAATATCACGCAGGGTTACAAGCATGACGCAAGAGCCTCCTCTACGGTAAGAACTTGGATATTTTCCGGTGCCGCGGCGCAAAGGGCAAGATATTCGCCGACATTTTCGCAAAGCAGCGTGTCCGCACCCGCGGCAGCCGCCTCGTGCAGACGGCGCTTTGCCGTTTTTTCGATCACATCGGGCATATAGGTCTGCATCAGCGCCTGTCCGGCAAGCATGGTCGCATCCCGTGAAACGAGCATCTCCCGCCGCGCTCCAATGGCATCGGCAATGCGCCGGATGCTCTCGCTGTCTCCGAGTTCCCGCGCAATGTAGGCACAGTCCTGAATGGTATAGGCGGTATCTCCTTTCTTCGGTTGCAGTTTCCCTTCTTCGATGAGAGAAGCAAGAAACGCCGGGAACGTGACGATATTTTTGGTGATGACGCCCCACTCCCGTCCGTCACGGAAGAAAGCGGCATCGGTTCCGTCATAGCAGACCACGGTGGAAAACGGCGCAAACGCTGTCTCCGCCCGCTGCATGGCAGCGCGGCTCTCCTCAGTCGCACCGACAAGAAAAGCGTAAGCATACGCATCGTCCGGCTCTTCTTCCAGCACCGTGAAATTCACGCCGGCGCGGCGCAGGAGCGCGATGGCATTGCATGCCCCACGAGGGTACAGGGCGCGGGCATCGGCGCCAAGGTACAGCAGAACGTCCGCCGTCTTCGGGAGCGCGCGGATGGCGGCAAGCAATTCCCCGTCGGTTTCGCTCTGCCCGTAGACATTGCCCGTTTTCTCCAGATTCTCTAACAGGGTGTTGATGTACGGCGGCAGCACACCCGCCATGGCGGCGGCACGGCGGGCTTCCTTCGTGAAGCCGGTGGGATCCCAACCGGTAATGCAGTCATGCGCACAGCCCGAGCAGAGCGCACACTCGTACAGGTTTGCCGCTACCTCTTCGTCAAACGGCAGTCCCCCGCGCTCGACCAGCGACAGGGAAAGCGCCCGCGCGCGGGCAGTATTTCTTTCATGACCCGTGGCATTGCCGATCGGGCAGATGTGGTGGCACATCCAGCAGAACCGACAGGCGTCAAAGGTCTCTTTGCTTTTTGCGGATACTTCCATGGTATGTGGCTCCTTTCTTACAGACCGAGCTTATAGGGGTTCATGATGCCGTTCGGGTCCAGTTCTTTTTTCAGGCCGTAGAAGACCTGCATGGCGCTTCCATACTGCTCTTTCATCAGTCTGCCGAGTTTAATGCCCACACCATGGTGGTCATTGACCGTACCGCCGTTCTGAATGGCGGTGCGAACCCCGAGACTCCAGATGGCGTTATGGAGGCGCAGCGCCTCATGCGGATCGGCAGGCACATCCTTTCCCTCTACGATAAAGCGGTCGTAAATCATCGCACCCCACTCATACCAGTGCGAGAAGTGCGCAATGAATCTCGCCTGCGGGAAATTCGTCTCGATGGCGTTCTTCATTGCCCAGTAGATCTTTTCAATCTTGCCGTAGGGGGCGATGGAATCCATGGTACCGAACATCTGGGGCAGATCCATCATGTTGCCGGGATAGAAGAAGGTGATCTTTTCCTTCCACCATTTTTCACCGTACTCGGAGCCGAGATCCTCTGCCCCGTATTTTGCAAAGGTGGAGAGCAGAATCTTTTCCTCCACCTCTACCAGTTCCTTTACCCCTTCCATCGCAATATTCATGAACGCGCCGGGCTTTGCGACGCCGATGATTTTCTTAATCAGCGAACCGGTCTCCGCCTCGTCATACAGCCGCATGACCGAGGGCTTGAACTTCTGCAGCAGTTCCCTGCCGGCGCGGAACGCATCGGTCATATTGTGGAAGAGGAACCCGCGGAACTTTCGCACCTCCGGCTGCTCGAAAATGCGCATCTGCGCTTTGGTAATAACGCCGAGCGTTCCCTCCGAGCCGATAAAGATCTGGTTGAGGTCGGGACCTGCCGCGTGTTTCGGGGCGGGTGAGGTGTAAATAATATCGCCGTTCGGCAGCACCACTTCCATCTGCAGCACCATATCGTCGATCTTGCCGTATTTGGTCGAGGACACGCCGATGCCGCGGTGGGCAAGGAATCCGCCGACCGTGGAACAGGTCAGAGAGGAGGGGTAATGCATGGTCGCATAGCCGCGCTGGTTGGCTTCCCACTCAATGTGCTTGTAGATGGAGCCGGTGCCGCATTCGATGTACATCCCCTCTTCGTTGAAGTCATAGACCCGGTTCATGCGCTTGGTATCCAGCACAATGCCGCCTGCCACCGGAATGGCGCCGCCCTGCGTACCGCCGCCGGCACCCCACGTGACCACGGGGATCTTATAATAATTCGCAATCTTCAGCACCGCGGAGGTTTCTTTTGCATCCTTCGGAGAGACAATGACATCCGCCTCCGGCATCCGATAGCCGCGGTCCGCCCACATGCGGGAAAGCCAAAAATAGTCTACGCTGTGCGCAACCTTGTCAATCTCCCGCGTAGAGCAGTTTTCTCTGCCGACAGCGTCCTCCAATTCGGACTGGATCATGGTAAACAGAAAATCCGTCATCATTTATGTACCCTTTCTTTTACATACGGTCGTTTCGGATCTGCGGAACATACTTGGTAAACTCCGCAATCTCTTCGGTATAATCGCCCTCGATCTCCGCGCAGTGGTGGATGTACGGACCGTCAATCAGTTTGTCTTCCCAGCGGTCGAGGTCATTAAACTCTGCCCACAGATAGGTGCCGAATGTGTAGGGACCGTCGGTTGAGCGGCAGGTGCCGTTCAGAATCGAATAATTGCCGTTATCCTGATCCAGGCGGGCAACGGTATAACGACCGTCCCTGACGCGGAACCACTGGCGCATATTGACGTTCTTTGCCACACTGTCCGGCGCTTTGAGGGAATAGGCAAACGGTCCGCAGTGCCAGAGCAACTCACCGTTTTTGTTTTCGGGATGGCGCACGGTAAACTCTCCGAAGAAGGGAACCCTTTTGCCGCGGGCGGCAGCGGAGAGCAGAACCATGGTAATGGCGCCGTGCATATCCGATTCGCACGAAATGATGTACCCCATATCTGCCAGCACCGAATAGGCGGTACAGGGCATAGCGCCCACCGCCAGCTGCATGGCGGTCCAGCACTCGGCAGAAATGGCGGCGACCCCCAACTCATCAAAGAGATCGCGGTACAGCAGCACAAACGCATACACTTTTTTCAGCAGCGGCGGGGTCAGATCATCCATCTCATAGCGGGAGGCAAGCAGTTTCGCTCCCTCTTCCAGTTCCGCATCCCGTTCGGCAAGAATGCGGTTGTATTGATCCACCACCACACCGATGTTGACGGGAATGCAACGGATGCCGAAACGCTGCATCAGTTCCCCTTCGTTGAAGATGACCGAACAGAAGGGGCGCGGTCGCAGACCGACCTGCGCGATTTTCAGATTGCGGAAGCACTTGACCATGCACGCAACCGACGCGAATTTTTCAAACCCGCGCGCAAATTCAGGGGAATCCATGCGGCAGGTACGGATGTGCGAAAACGGAATGTTATACCGCTGCAGAAGGCGGGATACCCCGAAAATGCCGCACTGCGAATCGGTGTAGCGCATCCCGTCCGCATCAAAACGGTCATCGAGCGGAGCGTAGATGCAGACCGGCTTGCCGATTTTGGCAACCTCGGCAATGGCTTCTTCGTTGCCGAAATTGGCATGGATGACAAACACGGCATCGACCTTTTCGGCAAGAAAACGCTCGGTAATCTTCACGGCGTCCGCCTCATTGATCATCACGTCAACGGGGTTAATCCCCTCAATGCCGACAAACGAAATGCCATCTCCCTCAAAATGTTCGCGCAGATACTTCACCGCGGCACGACCGCGCTCCTCGGCAATCTCCCAGTTGAAAATACCGGGGCGTGGCGTTACATCCCGGCGGCAGGGAACGAGACCGATCTTCAGACTGTAATCCAACATCGCAAAATTCCTTTCATCTGGAATACGCATTTTTTCGACTGTACCTATTGTAATTCAAAAAGCGGTATGCTACAATGGATGTGTTGACCCGAATCTTGTACAAAACGACTGTTTTGGGGAGGCTCGTATGCGAAAGATCGATTTTGCGGCGCTGGTGACCGAGGGCGTGAATGTCACATGCATTGCCGCCGTAGAACGGAAATGGAAGGGCGGAAACAGCAACCGTTACCCGGACGGCCGCGCGGAAAATATCCTCTCCTACACCCTGCGCGGCGACAAACGCATCCAGAGTGCGGGGGAGCAGGAGGTATGCCTTCTTTCCGCCCCCGCCACGGTTCTGATTGCACGGAACACCCCCTATACCTCCACGACCGAGTTGCCGGGGGAGGAAGAGTGGGGGCATACCATCTGCGTGCGCTTTACCATGGTGGACGACCGGGGAGAGGATGTGGAGTTTGCCGAGCCCTTCCGCTACTGGCGCGACGACCCGGACGGGCACATTCTGACCCTGTACCGGGCGCTGCTCGATGCCTACCTTGCCCCTAATTCCTCTTCCCTTTTGTTGCGGGCGCGTCTGCTTGAGTTACTGCATACCCTCTCGGCAACGCAGGAAGAGCGGCGGATTCCCCCACAGTTCCGCCAGTTGGTTCCCGCCGTCCGGTATATGGAAAAGCACCCGGCGGAAAATCTCTCTGTTGCCGATCTTGCCGCCATGTGCTTTCTATCGGAAAGTTATTTCCGCAGCCGGTTCCGTGAATTTTCCGGCTGCTCTCCCACCGATTACCGCAACCGCCTTCGCATTGCCAAGGCAAAAGAGTTGCTTGCCAGTTCTCTTTGGACGACCGATCTGGTAGCGGAGGCGCTCGGGTTTTACGATACCTCCCATTTCTACCGCGTCTATAAAAAAATTACGGGCATCACCCCACGCGGGGAGAAAAAAGAAGATTGACCGCAAGACGAAAACAGAGGCACCCCGGTGCCTCTGTTTTTTGAGCCACGTCCGCTCCGCCCCTTCATAATCCGCCCGCACGCCGCATAGGATAGCAAAAAAGTATCGCGTGTCACCAAAGGGGGCATTTTATGACGCAGGTGCTTGGGTTTCTTTTTCATACCCTTCTTGCCGCCACGCCGCTCGCACTTCTCCTCGGCGGGCTTTATTTCGGTGTACGGCTCCGTTTTTTCCCGTTCCTGCACCCGGTGCGGGTTGTCCGGGATCTCTTCTTCCCCGCCCGGGGAGAAAACAGGAACGTCGATGCCCCCTCCTCCCTGCGGGCGGCAGGCATGGCAATGGCGGGTACCATCGGCGTGGGAAACATCGCAGGGGTTTCGCTCGCCCTGCTGACGGGTGGGGCGGGCGCTGTGTTCTGGATGTGGGTGTGCGCCGCGGCAGCCATGCTGTTAAAATATGCGGAAATTGTATTGGCAATGGACAGCCGCCGCCCGGACGGGATGGGCAGTTACCTCGGCGGTACCCCTTATGCCATGCGGGCAAGCGGCATGCCGGCGCTCGGCAGTCTGTTTGCGGTGCTCTGCCTGCTTTATACCTTTCTTATCGGCGGAGTGGTACAGGCGAATGCCGTGTCAGACTGCCTGCGGGATGCCATCGGGTGTCCGCCGCTGCTGGCAGGCGCCCTGCTACTGCTGCTGGTGCTGCCCGTTACCCTCGGCGGCGGCCAAAAGATTGCCACACTGACGGCAAAACTTGTCCCCCTCATGTGCGGCGCTTATCTTCTGGTCACCGGCGCAGTCATCTTCACACACGCGGCGGTGCTGCCTTCGGTTTTTGCCCGGATTATGCGGGAGGCGTTCTCGCCCGCCGCCGCAGGCGGCGGGGTCGCTTCGTTTCTTTTCTCACGCGCAGTACGTGTCGGTGCGGCACGCGGACTGATGTCCAACGAAGGCGGCTGCGGCACGGCACCGATGGCACACGTGACGGCGCGGGAAACGGTTCCCGCGCGGCAGGGGCTTTTCGGAATCCTCGAAGTGTTTACCGACACGGTACTCATCTGCACCCTGACGGCACTGTGCGTTCTTTGCGTTTTCCCCACCCTGCCCGATGGGGTCGGCGCCATGGAGATGGTACGCCGGTCGTTTGCCTCGGTCTGCGGGAACGGCGCAGGCATCGTCCTTGCTGCCATCCTGTTTTCGTTTGCCTATGCCACCATTCTGTGCGAGGCGTATTACGCGGAGGTCTGCCTGCGCTATATGTTCGGCGGCGGCAGGCAGATCGTGTTCTCGCTGCTGTTTGCGGCGTCCCTGCTCTTCGGTGCATGGGGCGCGCCGGCGCTGGTGTGGGGACTGTGTGACATCCTGCTTGCCGTCATGACCCTTCTCAATCTCTTTTTCCTTGTAAAAAAAGCGGGCAGGGTGGTAACCCTGACCGCAGATGGTGGTTATATCAGCCGAAGGATTCGTCACAAGAGCGAAAACTCCTCCGAAAATCGGTCAAACAGATTTTCCGCCACCCCGTGGGGCAGCAGAAACGACACTTCCTCCTCTGAAGCGAAGACCAGATCCGGCAGGCACCCGGCGGCAATCAGACAATCTCTTAAATAACGCATGGTTTCCTGTTGCTGGCGGATACCAATACCGTACAACGTGAGTTTGCTTTTTTCCCCGCAGTCCCGCGCACCGGCAGCAAACAACACCGGCGCGGCAGATTTGGCAACCGAGGGAGAAAGTGCAAAACGCAACTCCCCCACACCGCCCGATACGGAGTAGGAAAGCATCCGCACGTGCAAGGTAAGAAGCCCCGGCGGGATTGCCGCTTGTGTGGCAAACAGACGAAAACCGGCTTGCAAGGCGATTGCAGTTATCGGATGATCCATACCGTTACCAGTGTATGCAAAAAAGAAAAATCCGTCCCGCGCAACGGATTTTTCTTTTTTCCCATCCGGCGGAAATGGCTTGTATTTTCCGCGGCAGTCTGCTACAATGAAAGTTGGAAAACGATCTTGCACAAGGAGGCTTTTATGAAACTGGAAAACGGCTGTCGATGCCATGACATTCTGACCGCAGAAGCCGCGCCGGCGCTTTCGTTCCGCCCGCGCGCCAATTACCCGAAATGGCGGGAAAGCCTGCGGCAGAAATTTCTGGATCTGACCGGCCTTCCCCGCATTGAAGAAAATGCCTGTGACCCCTGCTTTGAAATAGAAAGCGAAGAACAGAAGGACGGATACCGGCAGATCCGCTTTACTTTTCAGAGCGAACGGGGCACGGTGGTGCCCTGCTATCTCCTGATCCCCGATGCCGGAAAAAAGAAGTACCCCGTTGTCATCACCCTGCAAGGACATTCCACCGGCTTTCACAACTCGATCGGTGAGGTGATTTACGAATCGGACCAGACCTACCAGCCGCGAGGGCAATTTGCCATCCAGGCAGTGCGGGAAGGTTATATCGCGCTTGCCATTGAGCAACGCGGAATGGGTTGCCGCGCCGCGCAGAATGAGCCGTTCCGTAAATTCTATTTTGACGAGCGCCCCGGCTGTTACTATGAGGGCATGACCGCCATTTTACTCGGACGTACCCTGATCGGCGAGCGGTGCTTTGACATCCGCTGCGCCATTGACCAACTCTCTCACTTCCCCGAATGCGATACCGAAAAGATCGCCATTACCGGCAACTCCGGCGGCGGCACCATCTCCTACTACGCCGCTGCCTATGATTCCCGCATCGGTCTTTCCATGCCGAGTTGTGCCGTTTGCCCTTACCGGGAAAGCATTGCCAAAATGAATCATTGCTCCTGCAATTACATCCCGGGAGCCCTGCGGTATTTTGATATGCAGGACATCGCCGCCCTGATTGCCCCCCGCCCGCTGGTTATGATCAACGGCATCATTGACGAGATTTTTCTCATCAACGGTGTGATGCGCGGCTACCGTACCATCAGCGAAATCTACGAGAAGGCAGGCGCGCCCGACCGCTGCTCGCTGATTACCGTGGAACGCGGTCACTTTTGGAACGTGGATGTCGTGTGGCCGGAAATGCGCCGGCAGATGCAGAGCCTCGGCTGGCTTGCCGACTGATCTTGCCTTCGCCCATCCGCCGTTCTCGGCGGGTGGGCGAAAAGAGAAAAATCTTTTTCAAAAACCCCTTGACAAATCACCGACACAGTGCTATAATAACACCGTTCTGTGAAATATGCGGGTTTGGCGGAATTGGCAGACGCGTAAGATTCAGGTTCTTATGTCAGCAATGATGTGAAGGTTCAAGTCCTTTAACCCGCACCAAACAGTATAAATCCGAACCCTAAACCAATCGGTGAAGGGTTCGGATTTGTCATTTTCATAGACTATCCGAACTTTAATTCAAAACGCAAAAACTAAATTCGGAGGTTACTTATTATGAAAACAGAACTTAAAAACATCGGCGCTTGGGGCAGAATGCATTATGATTTTCTTTACCGCAACAATCGGACGGTCATCAATGTTATGCGGCTAAACGGAACTCTAAACAATTACCTTGCTGACATTGACCGTGATGCCTGCGATATGTTTGATTCTTTAGTCCGACAAACGGCTGAAAACGAGGGCGTAACCGAGCAGTTAAAAGTTTCCGATCAAATTGAATGGATCAGACGGATGAATAGTATTCAAAGCAGAGTACGGGAATTTATCTTGAATGAGCTAATCTAAAAATAGTGACGAAAAGGCGGGGGATTCACCCTTGCCTTTTGCTTTATGCTCTTTTTTTCTTATTCTTTTCATATTCCGTTTTCCAAGCGGCAAACTCCTCCTGTCCCTCTTTGGAAAGGAAAAATTCGCGAATATCCGGCAGCATTGTACGAGCAATGGCTTCAAGAATATTATCCGGAATCTCCGATGTTCCGAAACGGTTTCCGAATATCCTGTATTTGATACGCACAAATAGTTGCTTGAAGATGTTTCCGTATTGCAGATTATAAATGTCACGCCAATACGGAATCATTTGTTTTTTTGAGTTCATTTATATCCATAGAATTTTCCGTTCAAAGGGTTTTAGGGGTGAGGGTGTCCGGCGGACACCTCTGCCAAAGGCAGAAGCACTGACCGAGCCGGCAGGCGAGACTGCCCTAACAAGTGCCGGGCAAGCGGCAGTATTTGGATATCCAAATGCGTTGCTTGCAAAGGCAATGTCGTGTGGACACAACGACGATGCTTGCTAAGATAATGCCATTAAATAATTTCTAAAATTCGATCTGCTATTCGTTTTATAACAGGTACGCATACACTATTACCGATTTGCTTATACGCATCTTCTATTGTTATTGTTTTCGGAAAATAAAAATCTTTTGGGAAACCTTGAAAATCAAGGCATTCTCTAAGAGTCAACTTTCTATATCCATAATCATCAATAACCAATGGAATCATGTTTTTTCGTGTTCCCATAGAAGCGGTGAGCGTTGGACACGTCCGATTCTTTGCTAAATGAATGCCGGAGTCATGGACACGATATATTGAATCTCTCCGCTGGACTTTATTTACTACGTATGGATAAAAAGGATCGTCAGCCTCATAATAGTAAATATCGTTTTGTTTCGTATGAATATCAATGATATCAAATATATCTGTGGTTAATTTGATAGGTTTAGGGAATTCAAATCTTTGGCACTTGAGTTCATCTTTGAAAGCTACAACATAGGTTCTATTGCGTGTTTGCGGGGAATTGCCGTATTCATTTGCCGGCAGATTGCGATATCTCAAGCAATAATTCAACTCAGACAACGCATTGAACATAGTGATAAAAGTCTTTCCATCATCATGATCAATAAGATTGGCAACATTCTCAAGAAAAATATAGTCTGGTTGGGTAACTTTAGCAACCTCAATAATTTGAAAGAACAGATTACCCCGTTTGGCCTCGAAACCTTTGTGAGGCCCGGCAAGAGAAAACGGTTGACACGGGAAGCCCGCAGTTAATACATCAAAATGAGGAATGCTGTTTTTGTTAATGCTTTTAATATCGCCTTCAACCAAATAGTCGGATCCAAAATTATGTCTGTATGTTTTGCAAGCAGCGGGATCAAATTCGTTCGCCCAAACAATATCGCAACCTGCTTGCTTAAATCCCAAGCATATACCACCTATGCCTGCAAACATACTGCCAATGATAATTTTTCGAGTGTTATTCATCGTTAGACATCATAAGAAAACACAATGCAGTTGTCTATGTTTTGCTTATTGATTAGAAACTTTGGGCGTCTTGCTGAACCGTCTGGTTGATGGCCTTGATTAAACACCGTTAATGCTTCGTTCATATTGACTCTGTTCAATTCATAGATCCGCATTCTCTTAAAGTTTACGGAATGCTTCATTCTATTTGCATAAGAAATCTTATCACCAACTGTATACGGATTCCCAATCAAATTCATTCGTTCTATCGCCATTTCATTGTGCCTTTCTGTATCTTTTACAGTATCATGTTCATAAATGATATACCAAAGCCTGCCACACTGATTAATGGCGGTCAATACAGATTCTTGATCGTTACCGGGTGCCTCCGAATGGTTAATATCACTTGCCTTTAAATCACCATAGTAATGCTCTCTCGGAAAAAGCAAATCAAAATCAAGCATTGAATCATCCTTAATGTTTCCGATATATAGCATTTGTGCCTCACAATGCTCTCGAGAAACAAAACCAGCGACTTCGTACTCAAGAAACCATCCCGGCCATTCAGTGCCTTTCCACTGATACCAGTTTCCTTGTTTCATTTGGAGAATGGCTTGCTTTGCGCTAATCCATTCATCAAAACAGAAGGTGGAGTTGAATTTTCTAAACAATTCAAACAAAGGATTTTCCCGCACTTCACCATTGAGATACTGTTTAAAATATCGACTTGACACAGAGGTGACATGATTGTTGTTTCTATCAACTTTACTGAAGCATCCAATTGTTACCGCTTGGTAAATATCATTGGAATAAACATGTGCAGCACTTGAGTTCAATTTTCTTTCAATGTAGTCTTCTAATGCAAATTCCACGAAGACAACTAAACCTTCATAGTGATATAGACCAATTAAATGTATTTTGGTATTCGGTTTTCCCTTGTATTCTCTGTAAAAATCCTTATACCACTTTTTCAATTGAAATCTTTTCTTAAAGATCGGGTGCGGCTTGCTCAAATATGTAACAGCACCAGCAAGAAAGTAATGCGTAATGTCATTATGCTGATACTTATATACTGTTTTTGTATTTTGATATTTTTCAACAGAACATTCCTCTCCTAATGCCCGAGAGAATGCTTTTGAAATTGCCGTTGACGATCTAAGCGGTTGATCGTAATCAATTATCAATGAAGTATTGGGAGAAATTTGTTCGCTTTTCAAAACTTGCTCCATTATTGTTTTTCCTCCTTTTCACCATATGCGAATAATTGTTTTGCCAAATATTCTACACAATTAACATTCACCGCATTTCCAAATTGTTTGTATGCTTGATGGTCGTTTGAATTTGGAATAAACGAATCTGGAAAACTTTGCAGGCGGGCCGCTTCTCTCGGAGTTAGTCTGCGCTTGTATTTTCCTATAATCGGAACTTGAACCATAGCAACAAGAGCAGGAAACGCGTCAGGGCGTTTCACTCTGATACCAGATGGCCTAAACTGTATAAACGCATCCCAAGTCGATTCGATTGATTCACCGGCTTGCCACTCGAATTTTCTTTCAGTCGGTGTAAAATTTTTAAGATTATCCCATTTTTTCAGCCATTTATCAATAAAGGTCTTATTGTTCAAATACAGTTGCCTATTCTTTTTGCAAAAATCAGATTTCCATTTAGGAAGTTCAGAAGTATCTTTTGTTGAGCCGAATTCGCTCATCCAAATGGGAAAACCAAGTGTTTTTTCTTTTATTCCCTTATGAAATTCGTCCCAACAATTCAGCACATTGATTTCATGTTCGGAAATGTTATATTTGTCGGAAGCGTTTTCGTCAATAATTCCCGCAGAATAGATATCTATATCACTTTTACTTTTGCTCGGAATATTGAAAGACATTTCTCCGGGAAACACATTTTTTCTGATTCCAAGAATATATACTCGTTCTCTCAATTGAGGAACACCCAGTTGATGAGGGCTCATTATTTCGACTTTGATATTATAACCCAATTCGTCTAAAGCGCCTTTAATAACTTTCATTGTGTTTCCGTGATCGTGGGACGCAAGATTTCTGACATTTTCCAAAATAATAAATCTCGGCTTTGAAGCCTTGAGTATTCTCACAATCTGAAAAAACAATGTACCCTTCGTTTCATCAGAGAAGCCCAATTGCTTTCCTGCTTTTGAAAAGGTTTGGCAAGGAAATCCTCCACAAAGAACATCATGTTTGGGTACGTCTTTATCATCAATCAATGTAATGTCGTGTGCCGAATCAATGTTATAATTTTCAAAGTAAGTCGAAATTGCGTATTCGTCTATTTCAGATGCCAATACACATTTTCCGCCGAGATTTACCATTGCTTGATGAAATCCGCCAATTCCTGAAAACAAATCAATAAAATTAAATTCTTTCATTCTGCATCTCCGTCTTCAGGCATAATTTCAACAATATCCTCAATATTGCATTCAAGGACACCGCAAATCTTTTCAAGGACTTCAATAGATACTGGCTCATCTTTTGAAATTTTTGCCATTGCGTTTGAGGTAATCCCGGCTTGCTCTCTGAGTTGTGTTTTATTTATCTTTTTGTCAATCATTAGTTTGAGCAATTTGTTATAAGAACGAGTCATATTATGCCTCCATATTTTTATTCCGTTCTGTTTCCCGCAGGGAAAAGGCGCACCCCTTTGCAGCGATCACAGATACCTCCCGGTCACACTGCTTTTATTTTCCCGGATTTCCTCCGGCGTTCCGCATGCCACAATCCGCCCGCCGGCATCCCCACCGCCGGGTCCCATGTCGATGACATAATCGGCATTGCGGATGACATCCAGATCATGTTCAATCACCACAACCGTTGCCCCGCTGTCCAAAAGGGTCTGAAATACGCCGAGCAGCACCTGAACATCGAGCGGGTGGAGACCGATTGAAGGTTCATCAAAGACAAAAACGGAATCGGTCTGCGTTTTCCCGATCTCGCTTGCCAGTTTGAGCCGCTGTGCCTCACCGCCTGAAAGCCCAGGCGTCTCCTCGCCCGGTGTCAGGTATCCCAGTCCGAGCTGACGCAATACGTCCAGCCTCTGGCTGACAGTTTTCCTATCCCGAAAGAAGTCGGCGGCGGCGTTGATGTCCATTGCCATCACCTCAGGCAGTGAAGCGGATTCCCCTGCGCGATTTTGCAGTCTAACGTCATAAGCGGCTCTTTCATAGCGCGAACCGCGGCAGTCGGGGCACGGAATCTCCACATCCGGTAAAAACTGCACATCCAGGCTCACCACGCCCGTTCCGTCACAGCCGGGGCAGCGGAGCGACCCGGTATTGTAGGAAAAGTCACTTGCCCTGTAGCCCTTTTCCTTCGCATCGGGCGATTTGGCATAAAGTTTGCGCAATTCGTCATGAACGCCCGCGTAAGTGGCAACCGTAGAACGCACGTTGATGCCGATGGAGGTGGCATCAATCAGTTTGACGTGTGCGATGCCGTCTGCCCGGATGGCGCGGATGTGCGGGGGAAGCGCCGCTTTCGCAATGTGCGCCTCCAGCGCCGGAACCAGACTTTCCAGCACCATTGTCGTCTTGCCCGAACCCGATACCCCCGTAATCACGGTCAGCCGCCCTTTCGGAATCGCCACCTCCAGGGGTTTTACGGTATGAATCTGTGCGGTGGAAAGAACAATGGCACCGTTTGCAAAAACGGTATCCCACCCGGCGCGGCGGCGCATCCGCGGATCGGCTTTACCGGAGAGGAACGGTCCGATCTGCGATGCGGGATTTTCCTCAATCGCAGGAATCGTCCCCTCGGCAATCACATAACCGCCCCCGGTACCCGCCTCGGGTCCCATTTCGATAATCCAGTCGGCTTCCTTCAGAATCTGCGTATCGTGATCGACCAGAATGACGGAATTGCCGTCGGCAACCAGATCGTGCATCACGCCGGTCAGCCCCACGATATTGGACGGGTGCAGACCGATGGAAGGCTCGTCCAGCACGTAAAGAACGCCGGTTGTGCGGTTGCGCACGGCGCGGGCAAGTTGCATCCGCTGACGCTCGCCGGTGGAAAGGGTGGATGCCGAACGGTCAAGCGTCAGGTACCCGAGTCCCAGATCCGTCAACCGCTTTGCCGTTTCCAAAAACGCCTCACAAATGCTCACTGCCATCGGGCGCATTTCCGCCGCCAGGCTGCCCGGTACGCCGCGCACCCATTCCACCAGGTCGGAGAGCGTCATGGCGCAGGCTTCATCCAAAGAAATGCCCCGCAGTTTTGGCGCGCGCGCCGCTTCGGACAGACGGGTACCGTGGCAATCCGGGCAGACCTCCTCCCGAAGGAATTTCTCTACCCGTTTCATACCGCTTTCATCCTTGACTTTTGCCAGCGCGTTTTCTACGGTGTAAACGGCGTTGAAATAGGTAAAATCCAACTCCCCTGCCTGGTTTGACCCCTTGGCGTGATAAAAAATATGCTTTTTCTCGGCAGGACCGTGATAGACGATCTCTTTTTCCCGCTCGGTCAGGTCGCGAAACGGAATATCGGTCCGCACGCCCATCTCCCGGCAGACATCCACCATCAGCGACCACATCAGGCTGTTCCACGGGGCAACCGCGCCCTGTTCAATGGTCAGCGTATCGTCGGGAACGAGGGAATCCATATCCACCGTGCGCACTGTGCCGGTGCCGCCACAGGTTTGACACGCCCCCTGCGAATTGAAGGCAAGTTCTTCGGCAGACGGCGCATAAAAATGCGCACCGCACGTGGGGCAGACCAGTTCTTTTCCCGCGGCAACCGCCAGAGACGGCGGCAGGAAATGCCCGTTCGGACACCGATGGCACGCCAGGCGGGAATACATCAGCCGCAGGCTGTTCAGCAGTTCCGTTCCCGTGCCGAAGGTACTGCGGATGCCCGGCACACCGGGGCGCTGATGCAGCGCCAGCGCGGCGGGAATATAGAGCACCTCATCCACGTTCGCGCGGGATGCCTGCGTCATTCTCCGCCGAGTGTAGGCGGAAAGCGACTCGAGATAACGGCGGGAGCCCTCCGCATACAAAACTCCCAGCGCAAGCGAAGATTTCCCCGAACCCGAAACACCGGCAATTCCCACAATCTTTCCGAGCGGAATATCCACGTCAATCTGTTTCAGGTTATGAACCCGTGCACCGCGCACGCGCATTTTGTCGATCATTGGTTTCCCTCCTGTGCGGCAAGTTTTTTACTTGGTTTTGTAGCGCAACCAGACGGCATCACGCTCGAGGCGCCGCACATCGGTCAGTTTCAGAAGGTCATAATCCCGATAGTTTGCGATACTTCTCATCAGCGCCTGCGTGGATACCGTCATCCGCTACGCGCGGCGGTCTCGGTGCTTCGCCGGGTACGGTCGGAAAGGTGATTACCGAGGAGGTGGGAAAACTGAGCCGGAAGCACGCGCCGCCGGAATAAACAAGGGGCTGCCGTCTTCTTCCCTTCTTTCAGAACGCATGTGCCATCACGATATCCCGCAACGCCGCGCGGAACGCCTCATACTCTTTTGGCGTCAGCACCCGCGGCGAACTCATGATGGCAAGCGGGTGCCCTTCGTTCCCCGCATGATACGGGGGGTGAATATGGGGATACGGATTCTCCGTCAGCCCGCACCGATAACCGTGGTATCGCCGATGGTCACGCCCGCCAGTATGGTGGCGGGTGCACCGATCCCGAATAACCGGTTATAGCGGAAGTATTTTTTCCCGGCGAATCTCTTCTTCATATGCCGGGTTATAACACCCCTGAAAAAAAGCAGTCCGCAGGAACCATCGGTTTCTTTTCCATGCACAGCGCCTCCGTTTGGTTTTCCCGGTGCCCTTATTGTACCACAAACGTGCCGGCTTTGCAACCGCCGCCCTTTCCCTTTTTCGGTTTTCCGGCAACCCGAGCGGCGGAAATTTTTTCAATGCAAAAAGGAGCCCCGCAAACGGATGTTTGCGGGGCTCCTGCGGCTCACTTTTTATTGCTTATTTGCCCATTCGGCAAGCTGCGCGTCCGAGAGGAAGTTCACCATGCCGCCCGCCTTCCACGTGGCGTTGGAGCAAACCTTCTTCAGCACCTCCACGGTTTTCCCCATCCCGCTGCCGCCGGAGGTGGCAAACGGAATCACCGTCTTGCCGGAAAAATCATACTGCTCAAGGAACGTATCGATAATGGTAGGGGCGACATACCACCAAATCGGGAAACCGAGATATACGGTATCATACGCCGCCATATCCTCGCAGCGCGCAGCAATTTCCGGGCGCGAATGCGGGTCATTCATCTCCACGGAAGAACGGCTGTGGTTGTTCGTCCAGTCAAGATCCGCGCGGGTGTAAGGCACGGCAGGTCGGATCTCAAACAAATCCGCGCCGACCGCGTTTGCCAGCCGTTCCGCCACCTTTTTGGTAGTTCCGCTTGCAGAAAAATAAGCAACCAATTGTTTCATCCTGAACCATCCTCCTATCCGGGATTATTTTGTCAGATTATATCGGAAGTCATGCAAACCACTGCCGTTCCTTCCGCCAGCCGGCGTGCCGAGGGACTTCCCCCCCTAGTATAGCACACCGCACACAGAATGTAAAGCGTCTTTTCCGCCTCCCGGAGATCCGTTCCCGGGGAAGGCGGCGCCCTGTGAGAGATTTCTTTCGGTTGCCGGGGGGCGGGACGCGCCCCCTCTCTCTTCTGTGCCATGAGTTTACCCCAGAGGCTTAAATCAAGTTAAAAGAAACGAAAAAAGCGGCAGAAAATTTTCTGCCGCTTTTTTCAGAGCGGGAGCGTGACCGTAACCGTGAAATCATGCCCGCCGTCGGTCGTCGCCACGATGCTGCCGCCGTGCGTCAGGACGATTGCCCGCGTGATGGAAAGCCCGATGCCATGCCCTCCCGTTTCCGAATTCCGCGAAGCGTCGGTACGGTAAAAACGGTCAAACACACGGGGAAGCGCCGCCCGATCCATCTCGCTCTCCATCGTATTGGAAACCAGAAGAACCGCGTTCTTTTTTGCCTGCCGGAGCCGAACGGTAATCTTCCCGTCCTTTGGCGTATATTTGACCGCATTATCCAGCAGCACCGAGGTCAGATGCCGCATGGCATCGGGAGAGCCGTTCATCGTCAGCCCCTCTCCGATCTCCGAAGAGAAGTGAATTGCTTTTGCCGTCATCGGCGCGCGGAAAGACGTGACCGTTTCTCCGATAATAGAAGATAATTCCCCTGCCGGTCCACCGCCACATCATTCCAGTCAAAGGTGTCGGCAATGGGGTAGGCATCTATGGTGTTGGTGTGTGTGGAAATGCGGGAACCGAAAGATTTGACGTACGCAATCGTCTCGCAAAGCCCCTCGTCCCCGCCAAGACGGGGATCGGCGGGAAACAACTGCGGGAATCTTCCGTCATGACCGCTGCGGTTCCATCCGACCAGCTGAAATTCCGCCCCTTCCATGCCCGCTGCCTTGCACTGATCCGCAATGCGTCGTACCCCGGCAAAATCGCAGGCAACAAACCTCTCCGGCTCATTTGCCTCCGTTTGCATCAGAGCGGGAGAGGGACTGGGTTTCCGCCCCATGCGGATGCGAATCAGGGGATAGCGACGTCGCGCAGGTTTTGAGCGGTGGCGAAAAGTTCCTTCTTCAATTCCGGCAAAATCCCGTCGCCCAGCGGAAGACAGGAAAACGGAAGTTGCCTGCCATCCTCCGTCCCGGCATAAAACCGGTCGGCATACTGCACAGAGAAAAGAGGATGTTGCCGGGCATTTCGGCTATCACCCGGTCTATCTCTCTCAGCTGTACCGGCAGGTTACGGGCACAACGCTCTACCGCGCCATTCTTTCGGAGCGGGTACGCCTGGCGGAAACATGGCTGCTGTGCACCGATCAGAGCATCGATGAAATCGCCTTTGGCGTCGGCTTTCAGACGCGAAGCCATTTCTGCACATTTTTCAAACAGCAGACCGGGCTATCCCCTGCCCGGTATCGCAAAACGGCAATCCGCCCGCCGGAAGAAAGCCGGGGGAAAACATAAAAAACGCGCGCGATTTCTCGCGCGCGTTTTTGCCGCCGCTTTCTTTTCCCCGTGCCGCACACGGCGGCAAAAGAAAATGCGGTGGCTCTCTTTTTTCGCAGGGGTTCCCTTTCCGGCACAACGACCGGCGGGTGTGTGTTTTACTTGTGTTCCGTGAGCCAGACATCCGCCCGCGCCGCGGATAAACGGTGAATTTCCTCAGTCGGATGAAGCGAGGCGGCACCGCCGTTGACATACAGGAAATAATGCCCCTCCGGCATCCGATAAAGCGACTCCTCGTAACCGTCATCATCCCCGAACGTGCCGTACGTGCACTTCTGAATCAGTGTGGCAGTGTCGGTATCGTATTCTTTTTTACAGATGATCTTCTTCATGCGTTTCACCTCCGTTTTTCTTTTATTCTACCATAGCCGCGGTTTTCTGTCAAGCAGGGGCGGAAAACTCCCGTAAATTCCCTTTTTTGCGCTGCGGTGACCCGCCCCATACGGTCAGCGATGAAAGGTGACCGAAAGAAGGTCCACATCGCCCCCCTCGGGGATATAGGTAAAAGACGCCACCGCCTTTTCGGGATGGGGGTTCCGGTAGGCGGTGCGGAACACCGTTCTGCCCTCTGAAAACGACGGAATGGTGGAATACGAAAGTTCGCCAAGCGACCCCTCCGCCACACCGATGGTGGGGTCTTTGTCTCCATCCACGACCTGCATCAGACGGTCGGAGCCGATGTTGGTGCCGTACTTGACGTCAAACTCTGCCGTTGTGCCGTCGGTATAAGTCAGACGGTATTTGCCCATATGATAGACTTCATCTTCAATGAACACGCCGTCGTAGAACACCTTGTAAGGGATGTATTTCTTTGTGGTGTGCGTAACCTCCACACAACCGCCAAGGTCGCCGTAGTGTTTGCGATAACATTCTTCAAATGCCCGCTGCGTCAGGGCGCCGAGTTCGGCGGAATCGTAATCGCGGCTCCACATGGCGTAAGCGCCCATGACCAGGTTGAGATACTGATTGTTGCGCTGCATATACTCGGGGTGGTTACTGCCCCAGTTGGAACAGCTGCCGCCGCGCAGCCCGAACTGCCGCCGCAGGCGCCAGTTTTCCACCTCACTCACTGCCATGTTGCCGAAAATCATCGGGTAGCCGTGGGTGTGCAGCACCAGGTCATACTGCATCCCGAAACCGTAGAACCAGTGAATCATCATGATATCGCGCGGCAGCATGCTCTGGCACTGGAAGGTGGGCGGATACTGGATATGGGCATGCACGGGCGCCCAGTCCCGCACGTGGTCGGTGCCGGCACCGCCGTAACCTACCCCGTTTTTGCCGATGACCGGCAGGAGTTTATCACACCACATGGCGGTCCGGATTCCCCGGGCAGCAAGATAATCGTGAATCTTAATGACATCTTCAGAAAATACATCCTGCGGACGCCGCTTGCGGCATTCGTCACACACGCACATGGAATAAAACTCATCGTGACCGATGTTGACGATTTTGGGGGCAAATACATCAATCACTTCATCGATCACGTCAAACATCAACTCATACGAGCGGGGGTTTGAGGGACAGTACGTGTCGGCATAGGGGTCATCCTGCCGCTCGGCAATCTCGGGGTGTGCCATGCAGATATAATCGGTATGGGAGAGCGAGGGGACCTCGGGATATACCTCAAGACCTCTCGCGCGGCAGTAGGCAATGATCTCCCGCACCTCGTCCTGCGTGAGAATATCCCCATCGCCGTTATCGGTGTGAATGGAGTTCTTTGCCCATTGGTAGCCGTCCTGAATCTCATGAGTGCGGCCGGAATAACGATGGGTATCGGCGACAAATTCCGCCCAGCGTGCGTTGATCTCGGGGTGGCGCTTGTATTCCATGGCGCCGCCGACCTCCAGCGAGATATGGTTATACTTGTAATATACGATAAAATCCACCATGGCGCGGAACTCGGCAAGCGATTTTCTGCCCGGCAGAAACACACGGTACCCGCGGAAGGCACAGTCGGGAACATCGGCAAGGTGTCCCTCGGTCAACTCTCCGCACTCCGAAAGCTGACGCAGGGTCACGGCGGCATAAATCGCGCCCCGCTCGTCCGCATAGCGGATGGCAATCCGATCGGCAGCAAGCGTGATGTCATACCCTTCCGCCGGCAGCGCGGCGTCGTTTTCCGCGGTCACGGCAAAGGGCGCATCGCCCGTGCCGAATTCGGCAATCCACCCCTCGGCAACCTCTTTGGCGTAACCCGAAAAGCCGGCAAGCGTCGCGGCGGCGGAAAGGGGGACATTTTTTTCTGTCATTTCCCAAATTTGCGGTACAAAAAACATGGAAGTTCTCCTTTTCTATTTATGAGGATCGTTTGCGAATGCGTAATCGGCAGCGAAAAAATCCAGTGCCATGGCTTCGGTGATCTCCCCAAGATGTTCCGCTTTCACGGAAGAAGCAAGGGGCAGCATCGGCATATCGGCTGCCGCAAAGAAACCGAGCAGTGCCGCGGTGAGCGAAATGCCGCGCGCCGCCGCCAAGGCAAAGAGCCGGGCGGCAAGAGCGCGGTTTTCTGCGGTATCGTACATCCCGTCCGCCTTGCCGTTTGCCAACAAACGGTGGAAATAGCCGTTTGCCACCGAAGAATAGGGCATGAGCAGCGTATCCGAGTGGCGGTGGTAGGCAAGCATGGCGCCATCACACACCACCAGCGTATCATCGGCAGGCGGCAACGCGGCGGCAGTACCGATATTGTAGAGCGCCTGATTGACCACAAACCCGCGGTACCCGTGCGCGCGGCAATAAGTTTCCGCCGCTGCCATGCGGTCGGTTTTCCAGTTGGAGCAGCCGTAGTAGCGGATCTTGCCCTGCCGGACAAAATCCTCCATCGTCTCCACCAGTTCTTCTACCGGCAACGTACGGTCGTCACGGTGGTAGAGGTAGATATCCACGCAATCCACACCGAGTTTTTGCAGGCTGCCGTTCAGATCTGCCGTCATATCGTGCCGAAAGAGCCGCCCCGTGTGCATATCCTGCCCCGGCAGCGGGTGCCCGCCCTTGGTCATCAACACCACATCCCGATGCCCGCCACGGCGGCGAATCCAGTCTCCGATCGCGCGTTCGGAGCGGGAGCGCTCCCCCGCCACCCAATCCGAATAGACATGAGCGGTATCCAACAGATTCCCGCCCCCTGCCACGTAAGCATCAAACAGGCGGTCGGCGTCCTTTCCGTCATAGGCGCGCCCTGCCTGCGCCGTGCCGAAACCGACCGGGGATAGCAGGAGGTCGGTGCGGGGAACGAGAATCGGTTTCATGGCAGGGATTCCTTTCTTTTCGCACGGCGGAGCACCGTTTTTCCTGCGTTGCGGGCGCACCGCACGAAGCGGGAGATGACCGGGGCATTTCCGCAGGTAAAGCGGTCAAGCAACCATGGCAGACGCCCCCGACATACTACCGAGAGTATAACACACTGTTTTATTTTTTGCAAGGGATTTTTTTCGCGAATTCTTCATCGGTGTGCGTGGTGTTACTTTTCTTCCGAATGGCCGCAATCGCAATAAGGATTGCCGGGGGCAGGAGTATATTCCCGCACAAAATCTGCGGCGCCGCCCGCCGGATGCGTCAATCTTGGGGAACCATGCGGTATCGTTGAGGTCAAGGGGAAGGTTCTCTCCCTCTCCCCCGCAGGCAACGGTTCGTTCCGAACGGCAATGACATCCGGAAAATCCAGATTGCAGAGCGAAAAAAACGACGCGAATGCGGAAAAATCTGCCGCACGGAACCCGTCTGCCGGCGGTTTGGCGGGATTGACAAAAAGGCGACGTACTTTCCCAGCACCAAGCCAAAACGCCTCCCGCGGGAGGCGTTTTACCAAATCCGAACTTCAGGCGGCAAACGGCGCGTAAAACAGAACGCCGAGCAGGGCGGAGAGCAGAATCATCAGAATAGGGGAAGGCGCCTGCCCCCGGATTTTCCGATGCAGAAGATGTACCGCAACGAGCAGGAAAAGAAGGAGCATGGCGCGACAGTCCGGCAGCACCGGGTCGCCGATGACCGAAACGCCGAACAGGCAGGAGAGCACCATGCCGAGGGCGGTGGCAAGAATCATGCCGACCACGGCGGGGCGCACGCCGGCAAGAAAGGCACCGACCCCCGCATATTTCAGCAGATTTTTGAGCAGCGCGGCAATGAGCAGGATGATGAAAAACGCGGGCAGCACCACGCCGAGAGTGGCAAGCAGCGCGCCGAAAAAGCCGCCCTGTGATGCCCCGACAAAGGTTGCCATATTGACGGCAAGCGGACCGGGAGTGGACTCGGAGACGGCAATGAAATCCAAAAACGCCTCCTCCGTCAGCCAGCCGTTTGCCAGCACAATCTCCCGCACAAGGGAGATCATGCCGTACCCGCCGCCGAAGGATACGGCACCCACCATCAGAAAAGAGAGGAACAGATGCAGATAGATCATTTTCCGTCTCCTTTCCGCCGAAGGCGCCGCAGCAAGAAAAGGAACACACCCGCAAACCCGCCAAGCAGCACGTAAAACACCGACGAAAAAGAGACGGCGGTCAGCGAGAAAAACAGCATGAGAACCAAAACCGAAAGAAACACCATAACGGAAAAGACATCCTTCGGTAAACTGCGCAGCATTTTGACCCCTGCCGAAAAGATGAGATACACCACGCATACCCGGATTCCGCGGAAGGCGTAAGACACCCACGTAAGATGAAGAAACGCATCGAGAAAGAAGGAAATGGCGAAAATAATGCCAAAGGAAGGCAGGCAAACGGCAAGGGTTGCCACCGCAGCACCGAAAAATCCCCCCATCTGATAACCGATATAGGTGGCACTGTTGATGGCAAGCGGCCCCGGCGTGGATTCCGCAATGGCGACCATATTGAGAAAGGCATCCTTCCCGATCCATTTTTTCTTTTCCACCAGTTCTTCTTCGAGCAGCGCGATCATGGCATAGCCGCCCCCGAATGTAAACGCACCGATTCTGAAAAACAACCAAAACAGCGATCCGATTTTTTTCATAATCCCCCCGCTTTCGATGGCAGACCGCAAAAACATGTCTTTGATTATACCACACCCCGCGCCGCGTTGCAAGCCCCGGCGCTTTCTTTTTCCGTTTTCCGGCGGTTACGGCATCCCCGCCAACGGAAAAGAATCCCGGCGCCCAACAGGGGCGCCGGGATTCTTTTCAGGAAACCGCAGGTTTTTTCGGCAGTGCGGACACGCCGACCCGTGCGCGGCGCTCCTCCCGCGCCGCGGCTTTCTCCACGGCTTCGGCAGCGCGGAAGCCCATCTGCGCAGCAAGCGGCAGACCGCCCGGGGCGGTCTGCCATTGGGTGGCAAGAAACAGGTTTTCATATCCCGCGACCGACGCCGGCAGGGTACGGGGAATGACCCCGCCCGGTACATAACACGACATAAACGAGCCGCTCTCACTGCCCAGGTACCGCCGATAGGTCACGGGCGACCAGGTATCCAGCAGGGTCAG
>CAKSLR010000009.1 GCA_934467435.1 uncultured Eubacteriales bacterium
TTCAGTTTTTGGCGAGTTCTTTGGTTTTCCGGTACGCCGCCGTCACGGCATCCATCACCGTAGCGCGAAAAGCACCGTGTTCCAGCGCATGCACTCCGGCAATGGTGGAACCGCCGGGGCTGCATACCGCATCCTTTTGTGCGCCGGGGTGTAACGTGCCGGATGCCAACAATTTCGCTGCGCCAAGAAGCGTTTGTGTTGCATACTTCTGCGCCTTATCTCGCGGCAGACCGCATTCCACCGCGCCATCCGCCATTGCCTCAATCATCATGTAAACAAAAGCGGGACCGCAACCGGAAACGGCACACCCGGCATCGATCCATCCTTCGGGAAGGGCGTCCAGTTCCCCAGCGGCGGAAAGCACGCGCACGAATGCCGTTTTTTGCGCCTCGGTAACATTTTCCCCAACCGAATAAAGAATCATTCCCTCCCCGATAGCAGCGGGTGTATTGGGCATGATACGGATGACCGGATAAACACCCCCGAGGTGGGCATAAATGGTTTGCAGTGTCACTCCGGCGGCCATACTGACCAAAAGGCACGCCGTGCTTCGGGAAGAAAGCGCTGTGCGAATCTCTCCCAGCACACCGGGCAGCACATTGGGCTTGACGGCAAGGAACAGGATATCACAGGTTTCTGCCGCACTCACATTGTCCGTTACATGGGCGCCGATGCGCTGTGCGACCTCCGCCGCGCGGGCGGCGGAAGCGTCGGTCAGATACACGTCAGGGGCATCCTGCCCCTGCGAAACGGCGGCAGCCAGTGCCGATCCCATGTTGCCTGCCCCGATCATTCCGATTTTCATTGGTATTCTCCCTTCTATTCAGCGAATCTGCCCGTTGCCGTAGATGCGGTACTGGTAAGTTGTCAGTTCCCGCAGCCCGAGCGGACCCCTTGCGTGCATTTTTTGTGTGGAAATTCCCATCTCACAGCCGAGACCGAACTCCCCGCCGTCGGTGAAGCGGGTGGATGCATTCCAGTACACAGCGGCACTGTCGACATGGGAAAGAAAATATTCTGCCGTCGCCGTATCCGCGGTAATAATAGACTCGCTGTGAGCGGTGGAATGTGCAGCGATATGCGCAACCGCCTCCCCGACCGATCCAACGATGCCGACTGCCATGGTATAGTCCAGAAATTCCGTATCAAAATCCGAAGCTGCCATCGGCGTCATCTCCGCCAACCGACAAGCCTCTGCATCCCCGTGCAAAGTAACGGGGGTCAGACCGCGCGCAAGCCGCTCCCCGCCGAATCGCCGGACAAGCAAAGGCAGGAAGTCCGCCGCGATCTCCCGGTGCACCAGGCACACCTCCGCCGCATTGCAAACCGAAGGGCGGCTTGCCTTAGCGTTTTCAAGGATTGAGAGTGCCATATTAAAATCCGCCGCGCGATCCACGTAGATATGACAGATTCCCGTTCCCGTTTCCATACAGGGAACGGTCGCGTTCTCCACACAGGCACGGATCAGCCCTGCCCCGCCGCGCGGAATGAGCAGATCCACATAACCTTTCGCCGTCATCAGTTCCCTTGCGCTCTCGCGGCTGGTATCGTCCACCAACTGCACCGCATCCTCAGGTAGCCCTGCCTCACGCAGTCCTTCCCGCAGCGCATCGCAAATGGCACGGGCGGAGTGATAGGCTTCCTTTCCGCCGCGCAATACACACACATTTCCGCTCTTCAGCGAAAGCGCCGCCGCATCGGAGGTCACGTTCGGACGGCTTTCGTAAATAATGGCAATTACCCCCATCGGCACCCGTACCTTCCGAATCCGCAGCCCGTTCGGGCGGAGAATCTCCTCCATCACTTCTCCGACCGGGGAAGGTAATTTTGCAACCGCGCGGATTCCCTCTGCCATACCGGCAATACGCCCGGAATCCAGCCGCAGGCGATCCAGCATGACCTCCCGCATCGTTGCGCGGGCATACTCCAGGTCAATTTCATTCTGCCGCAGGATATTCGACTCGTTTTTCAAAATGCAGTCTGCCATGGCCTGCAGACCACAGTCAATTTCCGCCGTGGAGCAGGCGCGCAATTTCGTAACCGTTGCTTTTGCCGACTGTAAAATTTCCGATGTTTTCACGCCATCTTTTCCCCTTTCGCAAAGAACCGGGTGCCGATCGGCTTTCCGTCCAGCACGCAATAGAGGTTATCCGGGTTACTTCCCTGTATAATCATCATATCGCACCCTGCCCCACAGGCAATCTGCGCCGCGTGCAATTTGGTTGCCATACCGCCTGTACCGCGCGCGGAGCCGACACCGCCGCCGAGAGCCAGAATATCTGCGCTGAGATCCCGTACTTCGGGAATCAGGTGCGCATCCGAAAAACGGTGCGGATCTTTGTCGTAAAGCCCGTCAATATCCGACATCAGAATCAGCAGATCAGCATGCACACTTTCCGCCACAATTGCCGCCAGAGTATCATTATCTCCGATTTTAATCTCGGCAGTCGATACGGTATCATTTTCATTGATAATCGGCAGCACACCGAGCCCGAGCAGCCGCTCCATGGTATCTTCAAATTTCGCATGTCGCTCTTCGCTTTTCAGATCATCTGCAGTCAGGAGAATCTGCGCTACGGTGTGGTGGTACTGCAAAAAAAGGCGGTCGTAGGTGTACATCAACTCGCACTGTCCTACTGCGGCGGCAGCCTGCTTACCTGCGATATCGGCAGGACGCTCCCGCAGGTTCAGTTTGCCGACGCCCATGGCAATGGCGCCGGAGGAGACTAAAATCACTTCATGACCTGCGTTTTTGATATCACTGATGGCTTTAACAAGCCCTTCAAACTGGCGAATATTTACGCATCCGGTTTCGTGGGTCAAGGTGGAGGTTCCGATCTTAATGACAATTTTCATGAGATACTTCCCGTTTCTTTTTTACAATATGCAGCGGAGGTTCGGAATTTTTTATTATTTTACCATATCTGCCGCCCTTTTGCAAGAGAAAAGCGGGGGATTTTTCATATTTCCGCAATAAATATCCCCCGTAGAACGGGGGCATTTCATTTTCGGTCAAAGCCCTACACACGACTGGCGACGCACAAGTGCGTCTTAGATTGGTCAGCCAGCCACGCAACGGTTACTTACGACCCATAAATGGCCCCCGTGGGTCGAACATAGCGATTGGATCACTCTCTTCATCTCTTTTTAGCTGATCTGCAATATACTCTTTGATTGCCTTTGTGTTCTTCCCCACGGTTGTTACATAATTGTATGGACACTATCCATAGTAAAGAGAATACGTGTATCAATCGCATTGTAGACATCTTCGGGAATTTTACCTTTTACTTTATCTTCGTAAATGGCTTGAATCAGTTTGGGCAATTCTTCCGTGCGTTTGCGCCTTACTTGCCATTCTTTCTTGACGGCTTCGATGCTTTTTTGCCAGTTCGGTATTGTGTCTTATAAATTTTTCTCGGACAACCTTTCCATCAAGCACAATCTTTTGTGCCATCGTTATAATTATGGTTATGTCGATTGAAAAAACTGTTATACGGTCTTTTATAGCAAGCACCTGTTTTTAAGCATAGAAAAAGCCGAGCGATGAAACGCCCGACAATTACGGTCTTATTATGGTGTTATCTCGGTATTTTTACGCCGAAGAAGTCCTCTGCAAAAAACAATACGAACCCCGATCTTACTTCAGGGTTCGTATGATTCGCGTATGGTGGAGACAGCAGGGCTCGAACCTGCGACCTCTCGGATGTGAACCGAACGCTCTGACCAACTGAGCTATGCCTCCGTACTTGTTCATTGTACCATAGATTCTACGGTTTGTCAAGTGGCAGTTCCGTATTTTTTTCAAAAAACAAGAAAACAAACGGCACACCGCCAACTGCGGTGTGCCATCTCTGGGGTGAGTGAACGGAATCGAACCGATGACCTCCAGGGCCACAACCTGGCGCTCTAACCAACTGAGCCACACCCACCATAAATAGAAAACATGGCGTACCTTGGGGGACTCGAACCCTCGACCTACTGCTTAGAAGGCAGTTGCTCTATCCAGCTGAGCTAAAGGTACATAAAGATGTTGAGTAACCCTACGCAACGATGGTATTATAACAAACTCTTTCGGGTTTGTCAAGTCTTTTTTCAAAAAACTTCGTCAAAAAAGTCGGCGGGGCGAAAAAAGTATCACCCCGCCTAAACTTCATTTTCGGCAAATCAGTTTTACGCCTTCTACCGCGATTACGGTAACAACATCGCCGGCTTCGTAAACGCACGCATCATCCATCGCGCGGGCGCTCCAGCACTGCCCATGTAACTCCACCTGCCCCGCCCCCGCCAGGTTCTCAATACGCTCGGAGACCACCGCATGTTCCCCGATGGTATCCCCGACCTGCGGCGTTTTTTTCGTGCGGGGGAAAGCACGCAAAAACAGACAGAAGAACACCGCCCCTGCACAAAGAAAGGCAAGAATCTGCGCCCAAATCGGCAGTCCGAAAAAGGCAAAGAACATCGAAATGACCGCGCCGGGCACGAACGCCGCACCGGAGAGCCGGCGCGTCATCCACTCCGCAATCACCGCTACCAGAATTACCGAAAGCCAAACATACTCCATCTTTGCAAGTGTCCCTTCTCAACTATAAATCATTCTGACGCCGTAAATGAAAGATTCGCCGGATGCATTCGTTACCACAGAGACGAACTGCTCATGCTCGCAATCACTGCCCATATCTTCCCGGAGCGAACCGTTGTTATCCTTGATTTTATAGCGGATGCCGTAAGTAGCGGCAGACACGTAACCGGACGGAACCGTTGTTCCGGCAGTCATATAAGAAGTCAGGACAATATCATAAACCTTCTGCATGGTAAAGGTAGTTGGCAATTTGCTGACATCCAGATATTCCTCGGCAAAACACCGACGATACGCAAACGCATCCCCTGTCTCCGCTGCCCGGACGAGCCGGATGAGCAGTTTGAGTTCCGATGACAAATTGGCTGCCGCCTCGTTCTCCACCCGTTCGGTCTCGGTATATCCGCCGTAAGACCGGGAAAAGTAAATGCGGCGATCCAGTTGCATGTACGCTTCGTCCGCATAAATATCCGCACTGAGCGCCGGATCAGCAAACACAATCTTCCCTCCGCCTGAAGGCTTCGGTTTTTGCCACACGGCATTCAAAACCAAAGGTACGACGATGAGAAGTGCCAGCAGCGAAAGGAACACCGCGGTGAGAATCCACGCTACCTTTTTTGGGGTTATTCTGCTATTTTCGATTCGGATCGCCCCCTTTTTCCTAGCGCCTACCAGTATAGCATACTCCGGGCGGGAATACAACCGTTAATTTTTGAATTTTCCTGTTTTTCCTCCACATGCCTTCCGTATGCGGTACGAGAGTGCACCGTGACGGGATATTTTCGTGCATTTCCATGCGGAATCGTGGTCCCGCCTCCTAGGTCTTCCTTAACATTTGGCGCCGTACTTGCGAAAAAAACTATTGACAAAATTCGCTTTCAGGTGTAAAATTGTGTGGTGATATTCCATGTAGATTCGGAAAGGAGATTTTTTCATGAGAATGGTAAATAACCTCCACGCAAAGCCGCCGAAAGTGATTTCCGATTTGCGCGATCTCGTTGACAGCAGCGCTGCTGTCTTCGGTGACAAGGTTCTTTACGTTTACAATGAAGATCAGACACAAAAAACTTACACATCTCGCGACCTGCAAACCAATACAAATGCCATCGGAACGGCTCTTACGGGTCTGGGGCTCTCCGGTCGCCACATTGCCGTGATCGGTGAAAATCACCCGCTGTATGTAACGGCATATCTGGCAACCGTTAATGCCGACAGCGTAATTGTACCGCTGGATAAGGAACTGGCAGAAGAACAGATTACCAACTTTCTGAATCTGGCGGAAATAGAAGCGATTTTTTATACCGGCAGCCTGAACAAAAAGATTCAGGACGTCACGGCGGGTGCCCCCGGCGTACGCTACCTCTTCCCCATTCACCCGGACGAAGATACGGCGGACGCACGTGTTATTCCCGTCAGTGAGTTGATTGCGCGCGGTAAGATCGCCATAGAAAACGGTGACCGTTCCTATCTGGATATGCACCCGGATATGGACAAGGCTTGTGCCATCCTTTTCACGTCCGGCACAACCGGCACAAGCAAGGGGGTCATGCTCAGTCTGAAGAATCTGACGGCGGCAACAAATGCCTCCTGCCAGTCCATGTCGTATGACGATGAAAACCGCTTTGTCTCGGTTCTCCCCCCCCACCACACCTATGAAATGACCTGCGGCGAACTTGCCATCATCAACCTTGGGGCGGAAATTTTCATCAACGACAGTCTCAAGCGGGTTCTCAAGAATTTTGCTTCTTACAAGCCGAATGCGCTGGCGCTTGTTCCGCTGTTCGTGGAAACCATGCACAAGCGGATCTGGGATGAAATCCGAAAACAGGGGTTGGAACGCAAGGTACGTGCTGCCATGAAAGCCAATGCCCTGCTCCTTGACCTTGGCATTGATATCCGCCACAAATTGTTCGGCAGAATCACCGACGCTTTCGGCGGAAACCTCAAAAGCATTGTTTGCGGCGGGGCGCCGATCAGTCCTGCCATCATTAAGGATTTTTACCAGTTCGGCATTACCGTGCTGGAAGGTTATGGCATTACCGAATGTGCACCGCTGGTGGCGGTGAACCATCCGGGGCATGTACGGTTCCACTCGGTCGGCACACCGGTTTGCGGCTGCGAAGTTCGCATTGACTACGACGAAGGACAGCCCACGGGCGAAATTCAGGTGAAGGGCGACAACGTCATGCTGGGGTACTATAAAAATCCCGAGGCAACGGCTGCCGTTTTTACCGAGGACGGATATTTCCGCACCGGCGATATCGGCTACATGGATAAAGCCGGGTACCTTTTCATTACCGGGCGGAAAAAGAATGTAATCATTCTCAGCAACGGGAAGAACGTATTCCCGGAAGAATTGGAAGAATACCTCTCCAAAATTCCCTTTGTCAACGAATCGGTCGTTGTCGGCAGACGACAGAAGGACGGTGAAGGGTCCGAAGTTGCCATTACCGCCATTGTTGTGCCGAATATGGAATACGAAACGCTAGTCGGCAAGACGTCGGATGAAGTGTATCAGGCCGTGCGCACTGCGGTCACTGCGATTAACAAAAAATTGCCTTCGTTCAAGCATATCACCGATATCGAAATCCGCTATGAGCCGTTTGAGAAAAACTCTTCGCAAAAGATCAAACGGTATATCATAAAATAACCCATACACTTTTGGAGGAAAAACCATGTTTGAAAAACTGAAAAAACTTTTGGTGGAGGAGCTGCGTGTCAATCCCGATGACGTAACCCTGGAAGCGGAACTTGCCAATGACCTTGGTATCAATTCCCTGGAACTTGCCGATTTGATTCTTCTCTGCGAGGAGAAATTCAATGTGACGATTGATGACGACGACCTGCACACCTTTATTACCGTCAGCGACGTTGTCAACTACCTCAACGAAAAGGCACCGGCTTAAGCGAACATAGCGAAAAGTGCCGGAGAAAGATCCCCGGCAGAAAGAAATGATTCCCTAAAAAACGCCCACGGTTTTTCCGTGGGCGTTTTTTATTACAGGTAAACCACCGTCATGTTATCGTTTTTCTGATCCATATCCGCATCCAGTTCCACTTGCGGACAACGCTGCGCCAGGTAGCGGGTCATGCTGTCGGTCATGGAATAATCTTCACCGCGGATCATGAGCAAAATGCGTCCTTCTTTTTTAGCAGTGCGGAAAAGTCGGCGCACTTCCCTCCGCAGCCGGTCTTTCGACTTTCCTAAACTGTCATCATGGATATATTTCAAAAGGTGCTTGCCACGCGCCCGTGCGGACGCCAGCGTGAACTCCACCTGCCGCAGAATGGTTTTGGTCTCCGGCAGCCCCTCCAGTAACTCCAGGTGATAAGTCTCATCAAACGTATATGTATCCTGATTCATATATATATCCCCCATCGGTTTCCCCGCAAATCGTCTGTTCCTTTACGGTCGTGCGCCGCGCAATTCTTTTAGCTTGGCACAAATGCGCGCCACGCCCTCGGTCACATCCTCCGTATCCGCCACCGCTTTTTCCATAGGACAGATGTCGGTACGGTCACGGTTCCGGATGCGATCGGTTCGTTCCCCACAGGAGGTTGCAATCCCGTGCCGGTGCAGCAGTTCTTCCGCCGCCAAAGACATGGTTTCGGCATAAACGGCGACCACGCCGGCAACGATAAAGAGCATCGCTACTGCCCGTCCGACGACTTTATCCGCTGCGGAATAACCGCGGAGATCTGCGCCGTTTTGCAGCCAATCTACCATAGGCGTTACCCCGCGCAAATCACTGGTCTGCACATTTCCACCCCGACAAAGTACCAAGGTATGACCGGGCAGCGTCTTCACTGCCGTTTCAAGATCAGTCATTTCCCTTCTCCCGATGCAAAAGCAAATACAGAAGAATGGTCAGCGCGGGCACCAGCAAAAACTGCAGCACAAGACCGGGAACCCCGGCGCAAATCTGTTGCCAAGACTCCGCCATTGTGACCGGCGCCGCCCACGGAAACAAAACCGTAGTAAGAAGAAAAACCGACCTGCCGCAAAGCGCAGCAAGCAGGACTGCCGGGAACACAACATACCGATTGGTTTCGATTTTCTCGGCAAATGTGCCTGCAACCAAGGCAAACACCAAAAGTTCCGCCATCATAAACGGGAGCCGCTCCGCCGCGGGCATGGCGTTCCCGACTGCCGAAGTCAGAAAATAACTGACGAGAGGAGAAGTTACCCCCACGAACGCCCCGAACCGCACACCGAGCAGGCATGCACCAAGCAGAACCGGAAAATACATCGGCAAAAAGCGAATACCCGCCGCCATGTACGCATCGACCATAGTTTCAAAAGCCGGCATATCCACCTTGCCGTCTTTCATCGGCAATCGCATGCACCCAAACCCGAATTTTTGGGGAATGTTTTCAAAGAACTGCATTTAGGTACCTCCCGGCTAGCAAACAGTCTGCCACGTGTTAAAGCGCTTTTTTAGGACAGTTTTCTACACAGGCAAAGCAAAGGATACAATCCGTTCCGTTTTTACGGTTCCTGCTGTTATCGGTCACATCCACATCCATCGGGCAGACCTGCTTGCACTTCCCGCAGGAAATGCACTTGCTTTTGTCGCACTTGACACGTAAGAGTGCGAAGTAACTCATAGGCTTCAAAAAGACCGTGACCGGGCAGATATATTTGCAAAAAGCCCGGTTATCTTTCAGCAGAAACGAAAGCGCAATGCCAATGCCGTAGTAAAGCAAGTTCCCTACCATAAAAGCGTAAAACATAATCTTCTCAAGATGCCCGACATGCGAAAGAAACAGCGCCGCAACAAAAACAAGCGCTGCGGTGAACGTAAGGTAACGAATCCACCCCAACTTTTTCCGCGGACCGCGCGGCGTTTTATAAGGCAAAAAGTCAAGTACCATCGCCGTCCAACAGGCATACCCGCAAAAACCGCGCCCGAACACCAGCGGACCGATGATTTTGGCAACCGCATAGTGAATGGTTGCCGCCTCAAATACACCGGTAAACAGATAATAAAAAAATCCCTCAATCTGCATATTCTCTTGCGAGATCAGTCCGAGATAGACCAGCATATACATGCCGACGAGAAGCTGGGTGACACGCCGGGCATACGGGCGTTTTTTTACGAATAAAAGCAGACCCAACGCAATCGCCGTGCCGATATAACTGAAATTGAAAAGATAAAACAGGTTCTTTTGGGTCAGCCACAGGATAACGGCAATTGCCTCGAAAATCCCCCACATCAACGCCGGTACCACGTACTTTTTCATGTCCTTCCCCTCTCGCGGTCAAAACACGTTTCCGATTGCATTATAACACAAAATCCGTACAGCGTCAAGGCTCTTTTCCGTGTAAAAAATGCGTGCGGTTGCAGCATGCCGCAACCGCACCTCGATTTATACCAAAATTCCCTGTATCACTTCCTGCAGCCGGCAACGCGCCTGTTGATACGTCCCTAAATGCAGAATGTGAGTTCCCAGATAAGCGGTGATGCCGTTTTTGCAATCCACAAAATACCGGGCTCCCGCAGCACCGTCCCAGCCAAATCCCGGCATGGAATCCCCTTCCCACGGGCACTCCTGCCCAAGACCATACCCCCGTTTCCGGAACACCCAGTATCCCGGCATCTCAATCTGCTCTCTCGTCAGCTGATTGGTGGAAAGCAGATCAACCGTCTCTTTCCGGAGCAACCGATAAGTGCGAATGCCTTCGAGAAACGCGATATAATCTTCTACGGTCGAAATAGCGCCCGCACCGCCGCTCTCATATCGGGTGCCGAGGCGATAGGCATTCCCGTTCTGCTCCCGGATTACGCCGCCCTGGCAGTCATACTGCGGCGTCAGGTCACAAGCGGCGCCAAAGGTGGAACGCCCCATACCGCATACATCGAAAATATGTTCTTTGACATACTGACCGAAAGGCTGCCCCGCAAGTACCTCTACCAATGCTGCCAGAACATCATGACACAGACTGTACTCCCAGCGCTCCCCCGGTTCAAAAAGAAGCGGCTCCTGCGCCAGATATTTCATGGTCTCCCGCGTCGGGCATTCGCCGTTCGTCTCTATGCGGCATCTCTCCAGCATCGGCGAATGGAGATCATAACTCAAACCTGCTGTCATGGTAAACAGGTGCCGGATGGTAATCGGATTCTTTGCGGGCACCACACCGCCATTTCCCCGTACCATCATGTGGGTAAATTCGGGCAGATACAGATATAGGGGATCATCCAGGCGGAACGCACCGCACTCATAAAGTTGCAGGGCAGCCGTGCAGGTGATGAGTTTGGTACAGGAATACAGGTGATAGCGTTCTTTTCCCGTCACCCTGACCGTTTTTCCGGGATCCGTATAACCGTTTGCATGACGGTAGACACACGTCCCATCCTTCATCACCATACAATCGTAAAACGGTACGCCAAGTTGCAAAAAACTATCCAGCAGTTCCGTCAGTTTTGCAAAACGATCCATATCTTTTCTCCTTGGTTTTTGCTCGAATGGTATCTCCCCGGTTTCGGTCTTTTTAGCGGGAACGCCGCGAACCGTTCCCCGTGGCGGCGATTGCGACACAATGAGAAAAGCCCTTGTAAGTAAGGGCTTTCCAAAATAGATTCTGGTGGACCTGGTGGGATTCGAACCCATGACCTCTGCGTTGCGAACGCAGCGCTCTCCCAACTGAGCTACAAGCCCATTTGCAAAAGAACTCCGCTTATCCGCGGAGTTCTTTTGGTGCTCCATCGGAGACTCGAACTCCGGACACCATGATTAAAAGTCATGTGCTCTACCATCTGAGCTAATGGGGCATAGCCGGCACATCCGTACCGACTTGCTTATCATACCACAAGATTCACGTTTTGTCAAGACATTGAAGGAAATTTTTTTACAAGATGTGATATTTTTACGTCCGGCATGGAGTGCAATCAGCCGTACAACGCGCCATCTCCGAGGGCGGCTTCCATTTTGAGGAGGCGGTTGTATTTTGCAACCCGTTCTCCACGGCAGGGGGCGCCCGATTTGATATACCCGGCATTGGTTGCGAGTGCAATATCCGCAATGCTGCTGTCTTCGGTCTCGCCGGAACGGTGAGAAAGAATATACCGATACCCGGCGCGCTGCGCCATCCGTATGACATCAAACGTTTCGGAAAGCGTGCCGATTTGGTTGGGTTTAATCAGAATCGTATTGGCAGCCTTCGCATCGATGCCCATTTTCAATCGGATCGGATTTGTCACAAACAAATCATCCCCTACCAGCATGACCCGGTGCCCCAGTTCCCGTGTCAGGACCTGCCAGCCATCAAAGTCCTCTTCCCCCACGCCGTCTTCAATAGAGGCAATCGGGTACTGATCGCACAGTTTTCTCCAATCCGCAATCAGTTCTTCCCCGCGCAGCAGGCGGTTTGCTTTCGGTAAACGGTACTCTCCCGGCGCTTCGGTTGCCCATTCACTGGCGGCGGCATCAAGGGCGATCTTTACCGTTTCAAAATCGTAACCTGCTGTTAAAATCGCCTCGCAGATAAAAGAAAGCGCCTCTTCCGCCCCGGAAAGATCCGGCGCGTATCCGCCTTCATCCCCAACGGTGGTGGAAAGATTTTTTGCCCGCAGCAATTTACCGAGCGCGCGATAGATCTCACTGCCCATACGCATGGCTTCGGTAAAACTGACGGCGCCAACCGGCATAATCATAAATTCCTGAATATCCAGATTGTTGGCGGCATGGGCACCGCCGTTGAGAATATTCATCATCGGAATCGGCATCCGTTTTGCCATGGTACCGCCGAGATAGCGGAAAAGAGGCTGAGAAAGCGAGGCAGCGGCGGCGCGGGCGACGGCAAGGGATACGGAAAGAATGGCATTGGCGCCGAGTTTGGACTTGTTCTCGGTGCCGTCAAGTGCCAGCATAGTATGATCGATCTCCTCCTGTTCATAGGCGCTGATGCCGCTGATGGCGGGAGAGATGAGTTTATTAACGTTGTAAACTGCATCAAGCACGCCGCGCCCGTCAAAACGGCGGCGCTCGGTATCCCGTAATTCATGTGCTTCATAGGTTCCGCAGGACGCGCCGGACGGTGCGGCAGCAATGCCGGTGGTACCATCGGACAGAAGAACACAGGACTCCACAGTCGGCGTTCCGCGGGAATCCAGTATTTCACGGGCACTTACCCGAACAATTTGAATTTTTGCCATGTTTTGCACCTCATATATCGGAATGTATCTAGTATTCACAGAAAACGATGCAAAAAAACAAGCGAACACGCATTTTTTCTTTGCGTGTTCGCTTGTTAAAATTTAGGCATTATCAATCGGCAGATTGTTTTCCGATATACTCCCGTACCTTGAGCGGGACACCGATCTTCTCCGAAATTTCCCGGCAGCGCTGCAGGGCTTCCGGCGAAAGGAACCGATCCACCACCGAAAGAACCACGTGGGGAACATACGCCTTGACATCCTGCGCAAACCGCAATACGCCGTCAAATGCCGCCTCTCCAAAACGCGAATGGCAGATGGCGTCGTAGTGGGCAGCACCCGCCTCATTCAGGCTGACGGAAATGGTATCAAAACAACCGGCAAAAAGCGGCGTGGTATCCTTTCCGTATAAAAGAGACGCCTGTCCGTTGGTGTTCAGGCGGATGGGAAGCCCCGGGTACGCAGCCCGTATCTCACGGCAGACCCAAAGCATATCTTCCAGTCGACAGGTCGGTTCCCCATAGCCGCAGAATACGATTTCCCGATAGGCGGTCGGGTTCGCACCGCGAATGGCAGCCATTACCGCTTCCTTTGTTGGCTCTTCGTCCAGCCACAGACTGTCACTCCCGTAAGCACCGCTGCCGTTTTGCCGGATGCAAAAATCACAGCGGTTGGTGCATCGGTTGGTCATATTGACATACAATCCGTCGCCGACAACATACACAATGGTTTTCATCACTTATTTCACCCCGAATAATATTTTTGCATTCTCCGCGGTCACACGGATGACTTCCTCTGTCTCCATCCCCCAAAGTTCCGCCAGGCGTGCCGCCGTATAGGCAAGATAGCCGGAATGATTCAACTCCCCGCGGTGCGGGTGCGGTGCAAGATAGGGACAGTCCGTTTCCATCAGCACACGGTCATGCGGCAGTGCGGCAGCAACTGCCGCTACTTTTGTTGCATTTTTGAAGGTGACAGTACCGGAAAAGGAAATATAAAATCCCCGCCGGATCAGATCCTGCGCCATTTCGAGGCTACCGCTGTAACTGTGAAAAACGCCACGTACGCCGGAGTGCGCGCAAACTGCCGCAAAGCAGTCACCGTGCGCTTCCCGGTCGTGAATGATGACGGGCAGATCCTGTCGCTCTGCCAGGGAGAGTTGGGCATCAAACCACTCTGCCTGCCTTTTTTTATCGGTTTCTTCATAATGATAATCAAGCCCGATCTCTCCGAGCGCACAGATCTTATGGGTGTGCCTATCCCGAAGCAAGGCATCCAGTGCTGCCAGTTCCCCTTCCATATCGGGATAACGCATCGCATCACCCGGGTGTACACCGGCGGCGGCGAACATCTGCGGGTAGGCGGCTGCCTGACGGATCGCCGCGCGGGAAGTGGGAATGTCTGTTCCCACATTGATGATATGCGAAACCGTCCCGGAAGAAAACAGAGACGCAAGGAGCCGCTCTACGCCACCTTCCGGCGCTTCCCGAGTGAAGCGTTCGTCAAAATAGTGCGCGTGGGAGTCAAAATATCCCTGCATGCCGTTTTACCGAATCCGTGCGCCGAGCGGGGTTTCGTCATCCAAAAAGACCACACGAATGCGATCGCCCCCCGATGCCAGCAACATGCCGTTACTCTCGGTCCCGCAAAGTTTGGCAGGTGCCAAGTTGGCCACAATGGCGACCTTTTTTCCGATCAGATCCTCGGGGGCATAATCGGCAGCAATGCCGGAAACAATCTGGCGTTTTTCCTTCCCAAGATCAACCTCGAGACGCAGAAGTTTCTTGGCTTTCGGCATTTTTTCGCAGGCAGTCACGCGGGCGCAGCGCAAATCGACTGCAAGGAAGCCGTCCATGCCGATCTCGGCAGGATGCGCGTCCTCCTCCGTCTTTGTCTCCTTCTTCCCGCGTTCCGCTTCCTTGGCGGCTGCCGCCGCAGCAGCCTTCTGCTCCGCCTCCCGGTCCGCGAGGAATTTCTTCTCGTCAATGCGGGCAAACAGAACTTCGCAGGCGCCCAGCATTTCGCCGGCGTGCAAACCGCCGAACGTTGCCGTACTCTCGTAAGAACGGCACCCGGTTGCCAGGGTATTCAGAATTTTTTCCGCACTTTCAGGAATAAACGGCAATAGCAGAACAGCGGCAATGCGAATGGTTTCCAGCAGGTTGTAAAGCACCGTTCCGAGCCGCTCGGTCTTGCTTTCCTCTTTCGCCAGTGCCCAGGGCATCGTTTCGTCAATATACTTATTGGCGCGGCGCAGCATGGAGAAGATGGCATCCAGCGCATCGGCAATATGATAATCCATCATATCGGCATAGGCAGTCTGCCTTGCCGCCGCCACAGTCGCCTTCAGTTCCGCGTCGGTTCCCTCTTCTGCGCCGGGCTCGGGAATCCGACCGCCAAAATATTTCACGGTCATAGCGTGGGTGCGGCTCACCAGGTTCCCGAGGTTGTTGGCAAGATCGGTATTATACCGATTGACGACATTTTCATAAGCAATGCTGCCGTCAGCGGCATAGGGCATTTCGGAAAGTGCGTAATACCGCACGCCGTCTACCGAGATCAGATCGGCAAGAGCATCGGCGTACACCACATTCCCTTTGGATTTTGACATTTTATCGGCGCCGAAGTTGAACCACGGATGACCGAATACCTTTTTCGGCAGCGGAAGCCCGAGCGCCATCAGGAAGATCGGCCAATAGATGGTGTGAAACCGCAGAATGTCCTTGCCGATGATGTGAACATCTGCCGGCCAATAATGCCGGAAAAGTTCATCCTGCTCTGCCTTGTCCGGGTCATAACCGAGCGCGGTGATGTAGTTGGAAAGGGCATCTACCCACACATAAATCACGTGGCGCGGGTCGAACGGAACGGGAATGCCCCACTGAAACGAAGAGCGCGTCACACAAAGATCCTGAAGTCCTGCCTTCAGAAAATTGTTGACCATTTCTTTCTTTCTGGATTCCGGCTCAATAAATCCCGGATTTTCTTCGATATAGCGAACCAGGCGGTCCACATACTTCCCCATACGGAAGAAATAGGCTTCTTCTTTGGATTTCTCGACCGGTCTGCCGCAATCGGGGCACTTCCCGTCTACTACCTGGGTTGCCGTAAAGAACGATTCGCACGGGGTACAATACCATCCCTCGTATTCGCCCTTGTAAATATCCCCCTGGTCATAAAACTTCTTGAAAATATGCTGCACGCTCCGCACATGATCCTGGTCAGTCGTGCGGATAAATTTATCGTAACTGGTATGCATCCGATCCCATATGGTGCGGATTTCACCCGAAACGCCATCGACATACGCCTGCGGAGAAACACCGGCCTTCTCGGCATACCCCTCAATCTTCTGACCGTGCTCATCGGTTCCTGTCAGAAAGAAAACATCCTCTCCGATCTGGCGACGGAACCGCGCAACCGCATCCGTCATAATCACCTCATACGTATTGCCGAAGTGCGGCTTGCGGGAACTGTACGCAATCGCCGTTGTAATAAAAAACTTCTTTTTTTCCATGTATGAAACCTCCCCCAGCATATTCTGCCGACCGAACCCCTGCGTCAAGCGGCAATTCTCCTTGTATTTTACCACAATTGCAAAGAAAATACAATACCTGTCCTTGATATATTTGTTCTTTATTATCTGTGTGTCGGCTTTGAATCTTTTTCCTTCATATTTCATTCCGAATCGAATTATTTGCTTGAATTTGCAGTTTTTAATCCAATTCAAAAATTTTTTCATCAATTTTGCAAAACACTATTGACAAATTGTACATAGTATGCTATAATTTCCAGTGTCAGGGGAACGGTGAGTCTCTCCTCCCTTTCAAGGTCTGCTCCGTTTGTTCCCGGGCGATTTCGCGGTTTGTCTTTTTTATTCCGGGAGACACCGCGTGTGACTTCTTAGTTCGACTTCTTTGTAACGTCTTCACTTTCTTTTTCTTTTTCTCCTTTTTCCCTGCCGGAAACGGCAAAGACGAGCCGGGGGCGCTGCCCCCGGCTTTGTTCTGTTGAATGAAGTCCGCCTCTTTGTTTGTCTTTCGGAGGTGGTGTTGCCGCGACCGGCAGCGGAATCACTTGATCCGGCAATTCTCGGTTTTCGATATCGAGGATATAATGTTCCTTCGCTCCGGGATACGGAATATCGCATTCCGCTCCCCGCAACGCCAAAAAAGTGCGGGTATTTTTTGACAAATACTGCATTGTCGCAGAGAAGCAAAATCGGTTTTTTGCGAAGATACACCATATATTCCCCAAACATTTTGCGGCTTCGCGCGATACCATACTCCGCCACCCGGTCGCATACAAATGCCGCAGATGTTGCCATACGACATTCCCTTCCTATTATTTTTCTTCCCGCCTATCATAACACATCCGTCCCATCATATCAATACGCCACCGCCTTTACAGGGGAACCGTATTTCATTCCCATTGAGAATCAAAAACAATAACGGATTGGTATTTGTAATTCTTTTTTCCATGTGCTATAATAAATTACATTCCCGCCGGCGTTAAGCACTGGCACGGCGCGGTAGCAGATGAATGGTTCTCGCACCTCGCCATCGAAATTCCCGGTGAGGAAGCCCAAACCGAAAGGCAGGAACCGGTAACGGACGAGCAGTATCGGTGCGCCATCCGCAACACTAAAAATCCGTAAACCGCCCCTCTTTGGTACCGGGTTTCCCATCCGGCAAAACCATCTGGATCGGTAAAGAAAAAAGGAGGATGTAACATGTTAGGTAACTTCACTTATTGCAATCCCACAAAACTCTACTTCGGTAAGAATGCGTTAGAAAATCTCGGCGCAGAACTGCAAAAATACGGAAAGAATGTTCTTCTGGTTTACGGCAGCGGGTCAATCCGAAAAAACGGAATTTATGATCGTGTCATTTCCCTCCTCCGCAAAAACGGCAAGAACGTATCGGAAGATGCGGGCGTGATGCCGAACCCGACGGCAAACAAACTCCGAGAGGGGGTAGCGCGCGCCAGAGCAGCAGAAGCCGACCTGATTCTTGCCGTTGGTGGTGGGTCGGTCTGCGATTATGCCAAAGCCGTTTCGGTTTCGGTACATTGTGAGGAGGATCCGTGGGAAAAATACTACGAACGCTTTGAAGATGTATCCTGTGAAGTTGTTCCCGTCGGGTGCGTTCTGACCATGGTGGGAACGGGCAGCGAAATGAACGGCGGATCGGTCATTACCAATACGGAAAAGAAGCGGAAGGTGGGACATGTATTCGGGGAGAATGTGTTCCCCAGGTTTTCGATTCTGGATCCCGAATTCACCTACTCGGTACCGCAGTATCAGATGATTTCCGGCATATATGATATCATGTCGCATATTCTGGAACAGTATTTCTCAGGAACAGACGACAATACAAGCGATTATCTTGCCGAAGGGCTTCTCCGTTCTCTGATTCACAGTGCAGAGATTGCTGTGGTAACCCCGACGGATTACGGAGCGAGAAGCAACATCATGTGGACGGCGACCTGGGCACTGAACACACTGATTGCCAAAGGGAAAAGCACCGACTGGATGGTACACATGCTGGGGCAGGCGGTCGGCGCCTATACCAACGCCACCCACGGCATGACCCTGGCTGCCGTCTCCCTGCCGTATTACCGCCACATCCTTCCCTATGGCACCGCCAAGTTTGCCCGGTACGCGGTGAATGTGTGGCGGGTGGACCCGCATAACAAAACCGAACGCGCCGTTGCGGAAGAAGGGCTTGCCCGCATGGAGGCGTGGATGCGGAAACTGGGGCTTGTCATGAACCTCACCGAACTCGGCGCTACCCCCGATATGATCGACGGCATTGCTGCGGCGACGTTTGTCATGGACGGCGGTTATAAAGTTCTGACCGAGGACGAGATTAAGGAAATTCTGCGGGCAAGTCTCTGAAAATAACAGAAAAAACACACAAACCGCGGTTTGCGTGCTTTTTCTTATGGCGCAACTTCCTGTAATATGGAAGCAACCAAGTAGCGGTTAGCAGCTGCAACCACACTTAGCAGACGCAAAACCAAAGGCATTCATCTTCGTTTTTTGGCGTGGAGCGATGCCTTTCATCGTGTGCGACATCCGGTACCGGAAAGGCAGCTATGTTTTTGCGTGTCAAGCGGTTAGCCGATCCTAACCTCAATAAAGTGAAAGGAAGAAACGAAAATGCAAAAAACTACAGTGAAAATCGGTGGCATGGTATGCTCTATGTGCAAAAGCCCCATCACATGAACGCGTTTCTGAATCTCTATTATGACAACGGACTCAACGATTCCTCCCGCATTTTTCTCTCCGAAACGGCAACAGACGTAGAGCGCCGCGCGGTTATTGACCAGTACAACGGAGACTTTGGCGGTTCCCTCAACGTACAGATACACGGAAAAACCGTTTCGCTGGATATTTACGACCTGACGCATGATCAGATCCGCCTGATGGATGAAAACGCAGATAAACTTCCCTTGGGCGACGACGGTGCGTACGTCTGCATGCGCCTTTCGGAAACCTTCGGTCTTTCCGTCGGGGATACTTTTGCGGTCAGCCCGTTCGGAACCGATGATATCTGATCGGAATTCCGCTGGGCGCTCTGACGCTTTCCTATCTGCTCAAAACGCTCGCGTCGGAATATGAGATGAAGATGGCAATCGGGTCGGACTCCTATCTTTTCACCGTTCTTTTGACCGTCGGCATGTCGCTTCTCGTCAGCAGTATGGTTGCACGCAAAAACAAAAAAATCGATATGGTTCCAGCGCTGAAGGGGCACCGGCATTGACATAAGAGTACGCAAGCCGTTTATCGGTGCTTGTGCTGCACTTACCCGATGCCGCAGAGAAAATATAAGGTTCCGCCGGGGCTTTCCGAGAAGGTGTAAGCCCCGGCGGCGGTATATACCGTTGTACGCTCCCTTTGTGGCAGATAACCAAAACAACAGGCGGCACGCACCGCGCAAACCGCGGCGGGATAGTCCGCCGGAACTTCTCTGCCCGACGAAAAAGCCCGTATTGCCAGGGTGCAGGACGACAGCGGAAAAACGAACAGCACCATACCCGGGGTGGGTGTAGCAGATAATATGCGTTCCCCCAACGCGCGGAGAGATGCCTGACGTACCCCTTTGCAGAACATCATGGCATAGCGTCCATTCTTCCCTGTTACGTCGGTCAGCGGAACATAATGGCTGCCGTTCCACACCTCGCGTCGGTGAAAGGTACATTCCTTCCGTTCCGAAATCACGCAATACCCATCCCGATAAAAGACGGCATCCTCGCCCCCCGCGTGATAAAACGTGCATCTGGCGTTACCATGCCATAACAGTTCCCGACGCCCCTTCCAATACCAGGCTGCCGCACTTCCGATCATGCCGCCATGGGGGAAAAGTTTCCCGCCATCCCGTGCATAAGCAAAGAGCGAAAAGGCATCTTTCTCCCCCCTCACTCGTACAAGCCGCAACCATATGTCGGCATCTCCCTGATGATCGACAAACGTTTGCCAAACAGGGCGGTTCCCCGCAAGAAAATTTCGGGAACGGATTGCCGTCTCCCCTTCTTCCAATGAAAAAGCATAGCGTTCCCCTACGGATACACGCTTGGCACAGTTCATACATTTTCACCCCCCATTTTGACAGTATATGCAAAAAAAGAAAGAAGAGACCCACATAAGGATCTCTTCTTTCTTTTTGACAATCAACCGAGTTTTGCGTAGTTAATCTTAACGCCGGGACCCATCGTAGAGGCGATGACGCAACTCTTGATGTACTGACCCTTGGCGGTAGCCGGCTTTGCCTTGATGACAGCACCGACCAATGCATTGAAGTTATCGGCAATCTTCTCTGCACCGAACGACGCCTTGCCGATTGGGCAGTGAATGATGTTGGTTTTATCCAGACGGTACTCAATCTTACCAGCCTTGGCTTCGGTAACCGCACGGGCAACATCCGGGGTAACGGTACCTGCCTTCGGGTTCGGCATCAAGCCCTTCGGACCGAGAACCTTACCGAGACGACCAATCACACCCATCATGTCAGGGGAGGCGATTACCACATCAAAATCAAACCAGCCGCCCTGAATCTTGGCAACATACTCTTCCGCGCCGACATAATCTGCGCCGGCTTCCTCTGCTGCCTTTGCTTTATCGCCACGGGCGAACACCAGCGTTTTTACCGTTTTACCGGTGCCGTGGGGAAGAACGATCGCGCCACGAACCTGCTGATCTGCGTGACGGGAGTCAACGCCGAGGCGGATGTGGAGCTCAATCGTTTCATCAAACTTTGCCTTTGCGGTCTGGCAAACCAGCGCAACAGCCTCGCTAGGGTCATACAGTTTTGCCTTTTCAATCAGAGCTGCGCTCTCTTTATACTTCTTTCCGATGCTCATGTTTCAATCCTCCCTAGCCTTATTCTTCCACCGTGATGCCCATACTGCGTGCGGTGCCGGCAACCATGCTCATGGCAGCCTCTACCGTTGCAGCATTCAGGTCAGGCATCTTTGTTTCCGCAATCTTACGAACCTGTTCTTTGGTTAGCGACGCAACCTTGGTCTTGTTCGGGACGGCAGAAGCGGTCTCAATACCGCAAGCCTTCTTGATCAGAACGGCTGCGGGAGGAGTTTTCGTGATAAAAGTGAACGTACGATCTGCAAACACCGTGATAACCACGGGGATAATCAGACCGATGTCGTTCTTTGTTCTTTCATTGAACTCCTTGGTGAAGTTCGGAATGGAAACACCGTACTGACCAAGGGCAGGACCTACCGGCGGCTGGGGAGTCGCTTTGCCGGCGGGAAGCTGCAATTTGATATAACCCATAATTTTCTTTGCCATAAAAAATACACCTCCGAATGTGGTACATGATACGGGAGAATGAAAAATTTTCTCCCTCCCACAAATTGCCCCTCCCCTTCCCGGGGGAGGAAAAAGAAGTTTTGCGCGGGTTTTATGCGGTTACCTTGATATCCTTTACATCCACAATAATCGGAATATCCCGCTTGCCGGTAGCGGCAAGCACGGTCACCTGTTTCTTGTCCTCGGAAATCTCCTGAACGGTACCGCTGTACCCTTCAAACATACCCGAAACGATAGAAACCACATCGCCGACGGCGAAGCCGACGGTTTCCTTACGGCTCTCTACATGCAGGGCATCCACCTCTGCATCCGTCAACGGAACCGGCTTGGAGCCGGGACCGACAAAACCTGTCACGCCGGTAATGTTTCTCACCACGTGCCAACTTTCGTCCGTCATAATCATTTTGATCAGAACGTAACTGGGAAACACCTTTGTTTCCACTTCCTTGACCACACCCTTATCATTGACCGACTGCGTAATTTCCACAGGAATCTGCACGTCAAAGATCAGGTCGCCAAGACCACGGTTTTCCACAATCCGTTCGATACTGCTTTTTACCTTGTTTTCATAACCGGAATACGTATGCGCGACGTACCACCTGGGACCAAGGTTCATCTGATCAATATCGCTCATCGCCGCACGCCTTTATATCAGATTTCCGAGAGCGGTAATTGCCTGGGAAAAAGCAAAATCCAGCACACCGATCACCGCGCCGATCGCCACAACGGCAATCACGACCACAATCGCGTTCTTGCGAACATCCGGCCAGGACATCCACACAACCTTCTTCATCTCGCTGCGATAGTCGCGCCAGAACTTTGCAATGCGCGCCCCCAAGCGGCGGAAGAAGTTCGGTTTCTTTTCCGTAGTTTCTGCCATATCACAAACCTCTCAAAAACAAATTCGGGAACCGCGGTGGAACTTACTTAGTTTCCTTGTGCAGGGTATGTTTGCGGCAGAAACGGCAGTATTTGTTCCGTTCAAGTCTGTCGGGATCGTTCTTCTTGTTCTTCTCCGTGTCGTAGTTTCTCTGCTTGCACTCACTGCATGCCAACGTAATTTTTACTCGCATTTTCGGCACCTCCTATAAAATTTGAAGCCACGCTTCATCTTCGCCGCAAGCGGCGACGTACCTCCCTCCTGCCGGGAATTTGCGTGCGCGCCTGTCCCATTTTGCGGCACAACAAAAAACCCCCTAACAGAGGTAAGGTTAGTATATCATGTTTACTTTGGCTTGTCAAGTCTTTTTTTGGATTTTTCTTTTCAGAATCGCAAAAAAACGGCGACGCCTTCTGAGAGGCGTCGCCGGGGGAAAAGTGCGTTTATTTGTTTTCTTTCTCTTCGGTTGTTACCGTACCGAACATGGTCTCTTCCACAACGGCATTTTCGCTTGTCGGCGTTACCGTCTTCTGCACCTTTTCCTTACCGGGTTTGAGGATCAGGTTCGTCAGGATACCGAGGATGAGGGCGCAGGCGATATTCTTGATGGTCACAGGACCGATATCCACATGCAGCCCGCCGATGCCGGCAATCAGGATGGCAGCGACAATGAAGAGGTTCTTCGAATCATCGAGATCCACCTGCTTGAACATCCGCAGACCAGACACCGCGATGAAACCGTAAAGCGCTATGCAGATACCGCCGACCACACAGGTAGGAATGGTCTTGATGAAGGCGAGCGCGGGATAGAAGAACGCAAACACGATACACATGATTGCCGTGGTAAGGGTGGTGTAAACCGAAGCATTACCGGTAATGGCAACGCAGCCGATAGACTCACCGTACGTGGTATTCGGACAGCCGCCGAAGAGCGCACCGACGACAGATCCGACGCCGTCGCCGAGCAGGGTCTTATCCAACCCGGGATCCTTCAGCAGGTCACGCCCGATGATTGAACTGATGTTTTCATGGTCGGCAACGTGCTCGGCAAAGACCACGAATGCAACCGGCGCGAAGGCAATGATGACGGCAAGCAGGTTGGTTGCATCAAAATCCCACGCATGAGCAAAGGTCAGATTCGGAACCCAGTTACTGAAATCCCCGATGGTGTTCAGTGCGGAGAAATCAATCAGGCGGCAGTATTCCACGCCGCAGAGGTTATAACCGATCAGGGTGATCAGCAGCGCCGTCAGATAACCGCCGGCAACACCGACCACAAACGGAATCATTTTGATTGCCTTGCTTCCCTTCACCGATGCCAGAATCGTGAAGAAGAAGGTAAGTACACCGACGAGCACGGCAAGCAGGTTGTAGTTTTCCTGTTTAGTCGCCACGTTCATCACATTATTCATGGCGGAACCGGCAAGATCCAGACCGATCAGTGCGACCGTAGGACCGATGATCACAGGAGGCATCAGTTTGCTGATCCAGTTGGTACCGACCAGGCGAATGACGATGGCAAGAACAACATAAACCAACCCGGCAACCAGTGCGCCGAGCATAATGCCGAAATAGCCGAATGAAGCCGCCGTTGCCAACGGAGAAATAAAAGCAAAGGAAGAACCGAGGAATACCGGACTCTTAAAACGGGTGAACAGCAGATAAACAACGGTACCGACGCCCGCACCGATCATGGCGGCACCGGCGTTCAACAGTTCTTTGCCGGAAATATCGTTGACCAGAGCCGGCACCAGAATGGTAGCCGCAATGATGGCAAGAAGCTGCTGGAAGGCGTAAACGAGGTTTTTCGCGAACGGAGGTCTGTCGTGGATATCATAGACGAGTTTCATATTTTTCTCTCTCCTTGATTTTTTCGGAGAATCCTGTCGCGGGCAACAAAAAAGTATCCTGCCCGTAAGCCGGATACCAACACCTATCAAAAAAGCCTGTGACGCACGCGCGCCCCGGACAGACAAATCTTAAAGGCATCTCTGTACCCTACTTAAAGACCGTTCTCCGTACCGTCCGTTATCATAACACAAGATGTGTCGTTTGTCAAGTATTTTTTAAGATTTTATGTCGAATTTCTTTTTCCCCTGCGGCGCTTCGTTCCTTTTTCGCACTTTTGTAAATATTTCGGAAACGCTCTCGGTTTTTTTGTGGGAACACTTGCAATTTTCCCAAAGAACGGCTATAATGGTAGGGACATCGGAAATTAAGAAAAAAGGAGTTTTGAATGATGTTTGCGTTTTTACTGGACGGTACCCAGGCAGGTACCACAACCGGCTCCGCCCCCAGCTGGATCACCTGGGTCGGGCTTGCCGCCATTGTGGTTGTGTTCTATTTCATCGTCATCCGCCCCTCCCGGAAACAGGAGAAAGAGGCTGCCGCCATGCGGTCTTCCCTTCAGGTAGGAGATGAAGTTACCACCATCGGCGGTATTATCGGCGAAATTGTCAGCATGAAGGAAGACACCATCACCATCGTCACGAGCAAAGCCGGCACAAAAATCCGTTTCCTCAAGAGTGCGGTGCGTTCGGTCGATGTGTCTGCGGCGGAAAAGAATGCGCCGAAGACCGAAAGTGCCCCCGAAACCGAAAACAAATAATCGCTCTTCATAATCAGACAACCTCCGTCATATATTCTAGCAGATAGAATCATGACGGAGGTTTTTTATGGAATCTTCCCCTATCCTTGCGCGGCGAAAGGAAAAGGCGCCGCACACTTTCGGTTTTTGTGTGGCAAGCGCCGCGGTCTTTTCCCTTCTGATATTTCTCCTGCTTTCCCTTGTGGCGGCTGCCGTTCTTGCCCGCCGTGAGGATCCGACCGCCTACGTACTGCCCGTTGCCTACGCACTCGCGCTGTTTTCGGCATTTCTCTCCGGTTTTCTTGCCGCGCGGAAACGAGGGCGACAGGGGTTGTTTTGTGGGCTGAGCGCCGGCACGGTACTCGCTCTGCTTTTTATCGTGCTCTTCTTCGTTTTTCTCGGGGACACCATGCCAAACATCGGCGGGCTGCTGCTCTTCTACTTTCTCTTCCCCTTTCTCGCTGCGCTCGGCGGACTGTGCGGAGCAAAGAAACGCGTCCCCCGACGCCGCAGGCGATCAGTCTGATTGCTCGCAAATGTCAGCGCCGATCTGCCTGAACTTTTCTACATAGTTTTCATATCCGCGCTCCAGCCACCAGGGGTCATGCAGGACGCTTTCGCCTTCTGCCGCGCAGGCGGCTATGAGCAGCGCCGCCCCGGCGCGCAGATCGGGAACGGTCATTTCCGCACCGTGCAGCGATGTTCCGCGCACCGTGGCAACGCTATCGGAGAGGGAGATGGCAGCACCCATATTTTGCAGTTCTGTCGCATAACGGAACCGATGCTGCCAGATATTCTCCTGCACGCGGCTCCCCCCCTCCGTCGTGCAAAGATACGCGGTCATTTGCGGTTGCAGGTCGGTAGGAAAACCGGGATACGGATGTGTTGTAACCTCTACACCGTGCAGGGGAGAGATTCCGAACACCGTAATATCCGTGTCGGTGCAATCCACATCCGCCCCCGATTCCCGCAGTTTCTCAAGCAATGCGCGCAAATGCCCGGGGTGTACGCCGCGAACCCGAACCGCACCTCGTGTAGCGGCACCTGCCAAAAGATAAGTTCCTGCTTCTATCATATCGGGAACCACCGCATAGGTGCACCCACGCAGGTGGCGCACACCTCGGATGCGAATCGTGGCGGTACCGGCGCCTCGGATATCCGCCCCTGCACGATTGAGAAAGGCGGCAAGATCGGCAATGTGCGGCTCGCTTGCCGCCATATGCAGTACGCTTTCCCCCTCCGTCAGAACCGCCGCCAGAATGGCGTTGACCGTCGCTCCGACCGAAACGGTATCAAAACAGATTTTTGCCCCGCGCAGGCGTGTGCCCCGGACGTGAATCTCCTGCTCCGAGAGAGAAACC
>CAKSLR010000010.1 GCA_934467435.1 uncultured Eubacteriales bacterium
GGGTGCAGGCGTTCCGAAGATTGAGATCGAGCGCGATAACGTCCGCGTCAGAGTATTCATTCACTGCGCGAAACCGGGTATGGTCATCGGCAGAGGCGGCACGGAAATCGAAAAACTCCGCGTGGAGTTGGAGAAGATTGTCGGTATGCCCGTTGTTGTCAACGTTGTGGAAATCAAAAATCCTGACCTCAACGCACAGCTGATTGCAGAGAGCATCTGCGCACAGCTGGAGAAGAGAACATCCTTCCGCCGCGCCATGAAACTGGCAATCGGCAGAACGATGCGTCTCAATGCCAAGGGCATTAAGGTGTGCTGCTCCGGGCGTCTCGGCGGTGCAGAAATTGCCCGTACAGAGCATTATCATGAGGGTACCATTCCGCTTCAGACCCTCAGAGCCGATATCGACTACGGCTTCTATGAAGCAAACACCACCTACGGCAAGATCGGCGTTAAGGTTTGGCTGTACAAAGGTGAGGAAGTCTTCACCGGTAACGCCCGCCCTGAGAGAGCCGACCGTCGCCCGCGCCGCAACAACAGCGACCGCCGCGACAACCGCGATAACCGCGGTCCCCGCCGTTTCGGTGACAGAAACAAGGCAGAGGGAGGTAACAAGTAATGTTAATGCCGAAGAGAGTTAAGTTCCGTCGTCAGCAGCGCGGCAGACTTAAAGGAAAAGCAACGCGCGGCAACACCATTACCAACGGCGAGTTCGCCCTTGTTGCCACCGAGCCCGCCTGGATCAAGAGCAATCAGATCGAGGCTGCCCGTATCGCTATGACCCGTTACACCAAGCGTGGCGGTCAGGTATGGATCAAAATTTTTCCGGATAAGCCCGTAACCGAAAAGCCCGCGGAAACCCGAATGGGTTCCGGTAAAGGCTCGCCCGAATACTGGGTGGCGGTTGTGAAACCCGGCAGAGTGATGTTTGAAATGGCAGGCATCACGGAAGAGGACGCACGCGAGGCAATGCGTCTGGCAAGCCATAAACTGCCGATCAAGTGCAAGTTTATGACCAAGGCAGAATGCGAAGGAATGGAGGATTGAAACCGTGAAAGCACAGGAACTCAGAACGCTTTCTTCCGAGCAGCTTGACACCAAGCTCAAGGAACTGAAACACGAACTTTTTAATCTCCGTTTCCAGCACGCCATCAATCAGCTTGACAACCCGCACAAAATCAGCGAAGTGAAGCACGATATCGCGCGTGTAATGACCGTTCTTCGTGAAAAGAACGCATAAGGGGAGGGAATGAACATGACTGAAACCAGAGCACTCAGAAAGGTGAGAGTCGGGAAAGTCGTCAGCAATAAGATGGATAAGACCATCGTTGTTGCCATTGAGGACAATGTCCGCCACCCCAAGTACGGTAAGATCATCAAGCGCACCGTGAAAATCAGCGCGCATGATGAGAACAACCAGTGCGGCATCGGAGACAAGGTATCCGTTATGGAGACAAGACCGCTTTCCAAAACCAAGAGATGGCGTCTTGTGGAAATCGTCGAGAAGGCACAATAATCACAAGATTTCAGTAGGCAGGTCAAAAAGCTTGCCGAAAAAGGAGGAACGCATAAGTGATTCAGCAACAGACATTGATGAAAGTCGCCGATAACACCGGCGCAAAAGAGCTGATGTGCATTCGCGTACTCGGCGGTTCCGGTCGCCGTTATGCTAACATTGGCGATATCGTGGTTGCAGCAGTCAAAAAAGCTGCGCCCGGCGGCGTTGTGAAGAAAGGCGCGGTCGTTAAGGCCGTTATCGTCCGCTCTGTAAAGGGCCTTCGCCGTGCTGACGGCTCCTACATCCGTTTCGATGAGAATGCCGCCGTCATTATTAAAGATGACAAAACCCCGACAGGTACCCGTATCTTCGGGCCTGTGGCAAGAGAGCTGCGTGACCATGACTTTACCAAGATCATGTCCCTCGCTCCCGAAGTTCTGTAATCAGGAGGTTAGACGGAAATGAAAAATCTTCATGTGAAAAAAGGCGATACCGTTATCGTAATCTCCGGTGATGACAGAAAGACCACCGATAGGTCCGGCAAGAAGGAGAACACCATTGCCAAGGTCATTGCCACTTCCCCCGAAGAAGGCAAGGTCATTGTGGAGGGCGTGAACGTCGTCTCCAAGCATCAGAAACCCCGCAAGCAGGGGGAAACCGGCGGCATCGTGAAGGTGGAGGGCGCGTTCTACGCATCCAAAGTCCAGCTCGTTTGCACCAACTCTTCCTGCGAAAAGTACAACAAAGCCATTCGCGCCAAGAACGTCACCGAAGACGTGAAGGGGAAAAAGCAGAAATTCCGCGTTTGCCCCAAGTGCGGCACCAAGATTTAAGGAGGGTAACGAAAATGTCCAGATTCAGCGAACTGTATAAGAATGAAGTTGCCCCCGCATTGATGGCAAGGTTCAACTACAAGAGCCCGATGCAGATTCCGAAGTTCGATAAGATCATTATCAACGTCGGTGCCGGCGACGCAAAGGAAAACTCCAAGGTCATTGACGAGATCATTGACGAACTCACCCTCATCTCCGGTCAGAAGGCAGTGCCGACCTATGCAAAGAAGTCGGTCGCTAACTTCAAACTGAGAGCGGGGATGAAGATCGGCGCGAAGGTTACTCTCCGCGGCGAGCGTATGTACGAATTTATGGATCGTCTCTTCAGTTTCGCACTTCCCCGCGTGCGTGACTTCAAAGGCATCAATCCGAATGCTTTTGACGGCAGAGGCAACTACTCCCTCGGTCTGAAAGAGCAGTTGATCTTCCCCGAAATCGAGTACGATAAGGTCGAGAAGATCCGCGGAATGGATATTGTGTTCGTTACGACCGCAAATACCGATGAGGAAGCAAGAGAGCTGCTTCGCCTGATGGGCGCGCCTTTTGCGAAATAATGGGAAGGAAGAAGTAACATGGCTAAGAAATCAATGATTCTCAAGCAGCAGGCGGTGCCGAAGTATTCTACCCGCGCCTATAACCGGTGCAAACTTTGCGGCCGTCCCCATGCTTATCTCCGTAAGTACGGAATCTGCCGTATCTGCTTCCGTGGCTTGGCTTACAAGGGCGAGATCCCGGGCGTAAGAAAGGCATCCTGGTAAAACATTCTCTATCTGCCGGCAGGAAAGCCCACGCGCGGCTTTTACCACCGGTCAGGCGGTCGCCCCTTTGCGGGCGGCAGCAAGCATATGATTAAACTTGCATTCAGGAGGATATGAAATTATGCAAATTTCCGACGTAATTGCAGACATGCTCACCCGTATTCGCAATGCCAACGACGCAAAGCACGCAACGGTTGACGTTCCTGCATCCAACATGAAAAAAGCCATTGCCGACATTCTGCTGGCAGAGGGCTACATCAAAAATTATCAGATTGTAGAGGACGGCAAACAGGGCATTATCCGCATCACCCTGAAGTACGTTCAGGGCAAGCAGAAGGTGATTCACGGTCTGCGCCGTGTTTCCAAGCCCGGTCTGCGTATCTACTCCAACTGCGAGGATATGCCGAAGGTGATGAACGGTCTCGGCATTGCCATCGTATCCACGTCCAAGGGTATCATGACCGACAAGAGCGCACGCGCTGCCAATGTGGGCGGCGAGGTGTTGGCTTTTGTGTGGTAATAGGAGGTAAAGGATATGTCAAGAATCGGTAGAGCTCCTATTCAGGTGCCCGCAAATGTGACGATTACCGTAGCCGACGGCAACGTGGTCACGGTAAAGGGTCCGCTCGGTACCTTGACCGAGACGTTTTCTCCCCGCATCCGTTTTGAGCAGGATGGCGCTGTGATGCATGTCAAGCGCGCCAGCGATGAGGCAGAGGATCGTGCCCTGCACGGTCTGACCCGTACCCTGCTGCACAATATGGTTGTCGGTGTAACCGCCGGCTTCTCCAAGACCCTTCAGATCAACGGTGTCGGTTACCGTGCCGAGAAACAGGGTAAAAAACTCACGCTTTCTCTCGGCTATTCGCACCCCGTGTATTTTGAAGAGGCAAACGGCATCAGCTATGAACTGCCCGACAACACGACCATCATCGTAAAGGGTATGGATAAGCAGGCCGTTGGACAGGCGGCAGCCAACATCCGTGCAAAGAGACCGCCGGAACCGTACCTTGGCAAGGGCGTGAAGTACGCGGGTGAAAAGATTCGCCGCAAGGCCGGTAAGACCGGTAAATAATGAAAGGAGTGCACGCATATGGTTAAGAAAATTGATAGCAATGCGCAGCGTCTTAAAAGACATAAGAGAGTCAGAGCTAAGATCTCCGGCACTCCTGAAATGCCCCGTCTTGCTGTGTATCGTTCCAATGCCAACATCAGTGCCCAGATCATTGATGATGTGGCAGGTGTTACGCTGTGTGCCGCATCCACCCAGGAAAAAGGCTTTGAGGGGATCGGCTCCAATAAAGAAGCTGCCAAGAAGGTCGGCATGACTCTTGCGCAGCGCGCTCTCGAGAAAGGCATTACCGCAGTGGTGTTTGACCGTGGCGGTTATGTCTATCATGGTCGTGTATCGGAACTGGCTGCCGGCGCCCGCGAGGGTGGTCTGAAGTTCTGATTCCGGTTTGTACACGGTTTCAACACGTTTGAAATATTGAAGGAGTAAACAAATGGCAAAGAATTTTGATCCCGCAACGCTTGAGCTGCAGGAAAAGCTGGTTTCTCTGAACCGCGTTTCCAAAACGGTCAAGGGCGGTCGTATTGCCCGCTTCGCCGCTATTATGGTGGTGGGTGACGGCAACGGTCACGTCGGTTACGGTCTGGGTAAGGCTGCCGAGGTGCCGGATGCCATCCGCAAGGGCATTGAAGACGCAAAGAAAAACATGATCGAGGTTTCGCTGCGCGGAACTACCATTCCTCACGAAGTGCTGGCGGAGTTCGGCGCAGGTAAGGTTCTCCTGAAACCTGCTGCCCCCGGTACCGGTATCATCGCCGGCGGTGCTGCCCGTGCGGTTCTTGAACTTGCCGGTATCAAGAATATCCGTGCAAAGAGCCTGCGCTCCAGCAACCCGACCAACGTGGTAAAGGCTACCTTTGAAGGTCTGCGCTCGCTGCGCACGGCAGAAGAGGTTGCTGCTCTCCGTGGCATCAATGTGGATGCGGTCAAGGGTTAAAGGAGGGCATGAATATGGAAAAGGTTAAGGTTGTCCTGGTAAAGAGCCTGATCGGCGCAACGCCGAACCAGAAGGCAAACGCCGAGGCGCTCGGTCTGCGCAAAATCGGTGACAGCAAGCTGCATAACAATGACGCCGTTCTTGCCGGTAAAGTCAATGTTGTCAAGCATCTCGTTAAGATCGAAACCGTTTAATCGGAATACGAAATAAGGAGGAATTACCCAATGAAGCTCCATGAACTTTCTCCCGCGGAAGGCTCCGTGAAGAACGGCTTCCGTCGTGGCAGAGGAACCGGTTCCGGAAACGGAAAAACGGCAGGCAAGGGTCACAAGGGTCAGAACGCCCGTTCCGGCGGCGGTGTACGCCCCGGGTTCGAAGGCGGTCAGCTCCCGCTTTACAGACGTCTGCCTAAAAGAGGCTTTTACAACAAGTTCGGCAAGACTTACGCTATCGTAAATCTCGAAACTCTGAACAACAAGTTTGAAGACGGCGCCGTAGTCGATATGGCAACCCTTCTCACCTCTGGCGTTGTAAGCTCCGCCTGCGATGGTATCAAGGTGCTTGGCAGAGGTGAGATTGCAAAAAAACTCACCGTGAAAGCAGCAGTCTTTTCGGCAAGCGCCAAAGAAAAGATAGAGGCAGCAGGTGGAAAGACTGAGGTGGTATAAATGCTTCAGACTTTGAGGAACGCTTTTAAGGTACCTGAGATCAGAAAAAAACTCCTGTTTGTTCTGATGATTCTCGTTCTTTACCGGATTGGCGCTGTGATGCCCGTTCCCTTTGTCAACTCGGCATTGATGAACGCATCGTTGAACGCGCAACTCGGTGAAGGCTCCATCTTCGGTTATCTGAACGCGCTGTCCGGCGGTGCATTCGGACAGGCGACATTGTTTGCATTGTCCGTTTCCCCGTATATCACCGCATCTATCGTTTTGCAGCTTTTGGATGTTGCTTTCCCAAAGTGGTTCGGCGGTAAGGACGGCAATACCGATCCGCAGGAAAAGCAAAAGAAAATGACGGTTTGGACGCGGATTGTAACCGTCGCCCTCGCCATTATGACCAGTTATGGTTACTACAACATCATGCGCAGTTATGAAAGTCAGGGCTATAAGATTCTGACCGATGATGGGAAGTCCACGCTCGGCATGATCGTCATTATGGTTTGTTACTGCGCCGGTGCCGCCATCATCATGTGGCTCGCCGAAAAAATTGAGGAAAAGGGAATCGGCAACGGTATTTCCCTGATCCTGATGGCAAACATTCTTGCCAGCCTTGCCGGTAAGATCAACAGTTTTATCTCGTTCATTACAACCGGTTTCTCTTCCGGTGTCGGCTACGGTATCCTCAATACCGCACTGACGATCCTTTCACTGGCGATTACCCTTGCCATCGTGGTCTTCATGATTTGGATTACCGGCTCGGAACGCCGGATTCCGATCAAGTATGCCAAGCGTGTGGTCGGACGTAAAATGTACGGCGGTCAGTCGTCTTACCTGCCCCTGAAGGTGAATATGTCCGGCGTTATGCCTGTCATCTTCGCCAGTTCGATCATCTCCCTGCCCGCCACCGTCATCGCGCTCGTCCCCGGTTGGTCGAGCAGCGCAGCCGGTACGTTCATCCGGGGTATGTTCAGCCCCACGGGCAGCTGGTGGAGCCTGTTCTACATGGCTCTGCTCTTCCTCCTGATTCTCGGCTTCTCGTACTTCTACATCACCATCAGTTTTGATCCGGTAGAAGTATCCAACAACCTGCAAAAACAGGGTGGTCAGATTCCCGGTATCCGCCAGGGCACTCCGACAGCCGAGTACATCAAGAAGATCCTTTCCAAAGTGACACTGATGGGCGCCTTCTTCCTCTCGTTTATCGCCATCTTCCCGGATCTGGTAAGCTGGGCGGTCGGCATGCTGGGTGGTACGTTCCCGAGCCTCGCGTTCGGCGGCACTTCGCTTCTGATCGTCATCGGCGTGGTTCAGGAAACGGCAAGAGAGATCGAAGCACAGTTGACCATGCGGAACTACAAAGGCTTCCTGAACTGAGAATGAGGACACAGAAATATGAAGATCATATTTTTAGGTGCCCCGGGCGCCGGTAAAGGCACTCAGGCAGAAATCGTATCCGAGCGGCTTGCTATCCCTACCATTTCCACCGGCGCCATCATTCGTGAGGCGATTAAAAACGGTACCGAGATGGGGCTGGCCGCTAAACAGTACACCGATGCCGGCGCACTGGTGCCGGACGAAGTGGTGATCGGCATTATCCGCGAGCGGCTCGCGGCGAAGGATTGCGAGAACGGGTTTATCCTGGACGGCTTCCCTCGCACCGTGCCGCAGGCAGAAGCGCTGGACGGTATGGGCATTGTGCCCGATGCCGTTGTCAGCCTGGAGGTTCCGGATGAAACCATCGTGGAACGGATGAGCGGCCGTCGCGTTTGCGATAAGTGCGGCGCTTCCTACCACGTGAAGTACCATCCCTCCGAAAAAGGCGAGTTGTGTGAAAAATGCGGAAACCCGCTCTCCATCCGTCGTGACGACGCCCCCGAGGTGGTGAAAAGCCGCCTCACGGTTTATCATGAATCGACGGAACCGCTCAAAGACTTTTATGCCGCCAAGGGGCTTTTGCGCCTGGTGGAAGGTCAGGAGCGGCTGGAGGATACCACGGCTCTGACTCTGGCAGCGTTGGAGAGAGCGGAATGATCTCTCTGAAATCTCCGGAGCAGTTGCGTCTCATGCAGGAGGCGGGTAAAATTACCGCCGGTGCGCTCCTTCACGCAGAAAAAGTTCTGCGGGATGGAATGTCTACATGGGAGTTGGATCGGGAGATCCGGCATTTCATTGAAAAGCATGGCGCAACGCCCACATTTCTCGGTTATGACGGTTTTCCCGGCAGCGCCTGCATCAGCCTGAATGAGGAAGTCATCCACGGCATCCCCTCCAAAGAGAGGATGATCCGGGAGGGCGATCTTGTGAAGGTCGATGTAGGTGCCTGCTACCGCGGCTATCACGGTGACAGTGCCCGTACCTTTCCGGTCGGGCAGGTCAGCGCCGCGGCGCTTGCCCTGATTGAACGCACGAAAGAAGCCTTTGCGTGCGGCATGGCGAAAGCCCTGCCCGGGAATCGGGTCGGAGACATCGGCAGCGCCGTAGAGGCGCATGTCCGCGCCGCCGGTTATACGGTTGTGCGGCAGTATGTCGGGCACGGTGTGGGAAAAGAGTTGCATGAAGAACCGGAAGTGCCGAATTTCGGCACGCCCGGGCGCGGCACGCGGCTGTATGCCGGCATGACCCTTGCCATTGAACCGATGGTCAATATCGGTACGTCAGAGGTTTGCGTGAAGGAAAACGGCTGGACGGTGGTCACCGCAGACGGTTCGCTTTCCGCGCATTACGAAAACACGATTGCCATCACCGATCACGGTCCGGTGATACTCACCGTAGCATAGGTAGGTAAGGAGGGATTATTCTGCCGAAGGATGATGTGATTGAATTTGAAGGTGTGGTTGTGGAAGCGCTTCCGAACACCATCTTCAAGGTAAAGCTGCCGAATGGGCACATCGTAACCGCCCACATTTCAGGCAAGCTGCGTATGAACTATATCCGTATTCTTCCGGGTGATACCGTAACGGTAGAAGTTTCGGTTTACGACCTCACGAAAGGTCGCATTACCTGGAGAAAAAAGTAATTTATCTGTGAAAGGAAAGGTAAGCACATGAAAGTCAGACCTTCCGTAAAAAAAATCTGTGAGAAGTGCAAGATCATCAAAAGAAAAGGCGCAGTCATGGTTATCTGTGAGAACCCCAAGCACAAACAGAGACAGGGCTGATTTCCTTTCCCGTTGATCTTCGTTTAACCCGTTACGTTTGGTAACAATTCAAAAATAAGGAGTGAAATATCCATATGGCTCGTATAGCAGGTGTTGATATTCCGAACCTCAAGCGTGTAGAGATCGCCTTGACCTACATCTACGGAATCGGCCGCAAGAGCGCGCAGGACATCCTTCAGAAGACCGGCATCAATCCCGATACCCGTGCGAAGGATCTGACCGAGCAGGAAGTGGCGATGCTGCGTGATGAGATCGAAGCGCATTACACCGTGGAGGGCGACCTTCGCCGTAATGTAGCACTCAACATTAAGAGAATGGTTGAGATCAACTGCTACCGCGGTATCCGGCACAGAAAGGGTCTGCCGGTCAGAGGTCAGCGCACCAAGACCAACGCAAGAACCAGAAAAGGTCCGGTCAAGACCATCGCAAATAAGAAGAAGTAAGGAGGGGAGACCACCAAATGGCTATTCAGAAAGTTGTGAAAAAGCGCCGCGAGCGCAAAAACGTTGAAAAAGGCACCGCGCACATCCGCGCTACCTTCAACAACACCATTGTCACCATCACCGATATGGCGGGCAACGCCGTATCCTGGGCATCCGCCGGTGAACTTGGCTTCAAGGGGTCGAGAAAGTCCACTCCGTATGCGGCGCAGACCGCAGCAGAGCAGGCTGCCCACCTGGCAATCGACCACGGTATGAAAACGGTGGAAGTTTACGTCAAAGGCCCCGGTGCCGGACGTGAGTCTGCCATCCGTGCGCTTCAGACCGCCGGTTTGAACATTACCCTGATCCGGGACGTTACACCGATTCCGCACAACGGTTGTCGTCCTCCCAAGCGCAGACGCGTTTAATTTTAGAGGAGGTAAAAAACTATGGCAAGATATACAGGTCCGAGTTGCAAACTCTGCCGCAGAGAAGGCTGCAAGCTGTTTCTGAAGGGTGAGCGTTGCACGTCCGGTAAGTGCGCATTTGATCATAGAAGCACTGCCCCCGGTCAGCACGGCGCTGCCCGCAAGAAGGTCGGCGAATACGGGATGCAGATGCGGGAAAAGCAGAAGGCACGCCGCTATTATGGCGTACTGGAAAGCCAGTTTGCTAAGTATTTTGAAATGGCAGATAAGAGAGAAGGCATGACGGGTGAGAACCTGCTCATTATCCTGGAAACGCGTTTGGATAACGTTGTTTACAGAATGGGTATGGCTGCCAGCCGGAAAGAAGCACGCCAGCTCGTTCTGCATGCCCACTTCACCCTGAACGGGAAGAAGGTTAATGTTCCTTCCATCCTCGTGAAGCCGGGTGATGTGATCGCCGTGAAGGAATCCTCCCGCGACAGCGAGAAGATCAAGGCGTTGGCGGAAGGGCTTGCCGGCCAGGTTGTACCGAAGTGGCTGTCCGTCAATGCACAGGATCTTTCCGCAAAGGTGCTGAATATGCCCGCGCGTGAAGATATCGACTTCCCGTTCACCGAGCAGTTGATCGTCGAACTCTATTCCAAATAATCGCCCCTCCGGTCGCCCCGCGGCAGGAGAGCGCGATTCCCTTGGTCCGATGGGGCGGAATACAGATTATCTGGTTTGCGGCAGTCGCCGCATAACCAAGTTTCCCATATTTCATTTAGGAGGATTCTTTGCATGATTGAAATAGAGAAGCCCAACATCACCACAGCGATGCAAAGCGATGACGGCGCGGAAGGCGAGTTCGTGGTAGAGCCTCTTGAAAGAGGCTATGGTACAACGCTCGGCAACTCTTTGCGCAGAATTCTGCTCAGTTCGCTGCCCGGTTATGCAGCAACCTCGATTCGCATTGACGGCGTGATTCATGAGATCAGCGCGGTAAACGGTGTGAAAGAGGATGTGCCGGAAATTGTTTTGAACGTAAAAGGGATTGTGGCAAAACTGCATACCAATACGCCCAAAACCGTGGTGATTGACGTACAGGGTCCCCGTGCCGTTACGGCAGGCGATATCACGCCGGATGCGGATATCGAGATTCTGAACCCCGATAAGCATCTCGCAACGGTCAGCGACAACACGCGGTTCTATATGGAACTGACGTTTGACAGCGGCCGCGGCTACGTGTCGGCAGATAAAAACAAACAGGCGTACATTTCCGCCATCGGCGCGGGCGTCGGCGCCCCCGTTGGCATGATTTTTGTCGATTCTATCTTTACCCCTGTGTATAAGGTAGAGTACAAGGTGGAGAATACGCGTGTCGGTAATATCACCGACTACGACAAACTGACCATGAAGGTGCTGACCAACGGAACCATTTCCGCGAAAGAAGCGCTTTCCTTGGGTGCCAAGATTCTCAACGAGCATCTCAACTTGTTTGTGGATATGTCTGATGAAGCAAAGAAGGCAGAGATCATGGTCGAACGCGAAGAGACCAAGAAGGAAAAGGTCCTTGAGATGACCATTGAGGAACTTGACCTGTCGGTGCGTAGTTTCAACTGTCTGAAGCGCGCCGGCATCGACAATGTGGAGGATTTGATCAATCGTACCGAAGAGGATATGATCAAGGTCAGAAACCTCGGCAGAAAATCTTTGGAAGAAGTGATCCAAAGACTCCATTCGCTCGGCCTGGACCTGAAAAAGTCCGAAGAGTGAACAAGAGAATACGAATAGGAGGGAATAAATATGCCCGGAACAAGAAAACTCGGCAGAAAAACTGCGCATAGAGTCTCCATGCTCAGAGGTATGGTTACGTATCTGCTGGAAAACGGCAAGATTGAAACCACGCTTACCCGTGCTAAGGAAGTCAGCGCACTCGCCGATCAGATGATTACCCTCGGCAAGAAGGGTACCCTTGCGGCTCGCCGTGAGGCACTTGCCTTTATCACCAAAGAGACGGTTGTGAAAAAGGTGTTTGACCAGCTCGCTCCCCTTTATGAGGGCAAGAACGGCGGTTACACCCAGATCTATAAGCTCGGTCCGCGTCGCGGCGACGCTGCGGAAATGGCGCTGATTCGCCTTGTCCCTGTAGAGGAGAAGAAGGAAGAGGCTCCAGTTGAGGTGAAGAAGACCCGCCGTGCGTCCACTAAGAAGAAGGCAGCGAAGACTGCGGAAGAAGCCCCGGCGGAAGTTGCTCCCGTTGTAGAGGAAACTCCTGCAACCGAGGAGGCACCTGTCGCGGAAGAAGTTCCAGCAGCGGAGACTCCCGTTGAGGCTGCCCCTGCAGAAGAAACCGCAGCGGAGTAATTCCGAAGACGAAAAAAAGAAACCGAAATCTTTTTCGGTTTCTTTTTTCTTTTGCTTGCAATTTGCCGTAGGGTATGTTATACTACGGTTAGCATAAAGGATAAGTGAGGTTGACATTGCCGATGCAACTAAAAATAGAAGTGTTGAAAGAACTCGAAAACGGCAGGGGCAAGAGCGTTTCCGGGCAGGCGCTGGCGGCAAAGTTCGGCGTTTCCCGCAATGCGATCTGGAAGGTCATGCAGTCCCTAAAAGAAGAGGGGTATGATATCGTTGCCGGGCAAAACCGCGGGTATTGCCTTTCTGACCGGAACGATATGCTCTCCGCCGTTGGCATTGCCGATGCCATCCGCCACCACACCCGCGGCATGGCGGTGTATCTGCACAAAGAAATTGATTCGACCAATAATGAGGCAAAGCGACTGATTGTCGCCGGCAAGACCGGCATGGCGCTGATTGTTTCTGAGGCGCAGAGTGCAGGGCGCGGCAGACAGGGAAAGAGTTTTTTCTCCCCCGCACGCACAGGGGTTTATATGACGCTCTCTTTTCCCACCCAGCTTGCATTGGTTGACGCCGTTTCGGTCACCACGGCAACCGCGGTGGCGGTTGTGGGCGCCATTGAAGAACTTTGCGGTATCCGCACCGAGATCAAATGGGTCAACGATATTTATCGGGACGGGAAGAAAATCTGCGGTATTCTGACCGAAGCGATCTCCGATTTTGAATCGGGCAGGGTGCAGAACATTGTCATCGGCATCGGGCTCAATTTCCGCACGGCGGATTTCCCGCGCGATCTTTCGGCAAGCGCCGCTGCCCTGAACCCGCAGGGGGTCAACCGCAATCAGATGGTAGCTTGCATCGTGGATCATCTGTTTGACGAAATGGGGCGCCTTGGCAGTGAAGAGCAGGTGGCGTTTTATCGCGATCATTCTATGGTGATCGGGCATGATATTGTGTATGAGATGGATGGCGAACGTTATGCCGCCCGTGCCCTGGATATTGATGAGACCGGCGGACTGGTCATTCAGAATGAGGACGGCAACCGGGACGTGCTGCGGAGCGGGGAAATTCACCTCCGCACAGCAGAGCAGATGCATGTCAACTGAAAAACAAATCCAGGTGACAATCACCCCCGAAGAGGCAGAAGCCTCTTCGGGGGTGATTTTTCTGCGGCATTCGTGTATTGCCGCCTTCCTTTTGCCGCGCGTCAGAGCGAGGCGGCGTCAATGGCGGCAAGTTCTTCGTCGCTGAAGGCGGTGTTTTCCATCGCGCGGATGTTCTCCCGGATCTGCTCGGGGCGGGAAGCGCCGACCAGTACCGATGTAACAACGTCCTGCCGCAAAATCCACGCCAGTGCCATGGCGGAAAGCGATTGCCCGCGTGCCGAGGCAATTGCGGCAAGGGCGCGGATCTGCGTAAGGCGTCCTTCGGTCAGTGCACTTTCTTTTAAGAATCTGCCGTCGGTGCGAATCCGGCTGTCCTCGGGAATGCCGTGCAGATAGCGGTCACTCAGCAACCCCTGCGCCAGCGGGCTGAAAGTAATTACGCCTTTGCCTTCCTCTTTGGCTGCCCGGAGCAACCCGTTCTTTTCTACGGTGCGGTCAAAGATGGAGTAGCGGTTCTGGTTGATGACAAAGGGGCAGTGCAGTTCCTGCAGAATCCGGCTCGCCTTGACCATATCCTCGCCGTTATAATTGGAAAGCCCGACGTAAAGCGCCTTGCCGGAGGTTACCGCCTGCGCCAGCGCCCCCATGGTTTCTTCCAGCGGCGTTTCGGGATCGGGGCGGTGGTGATAAAAAATATCCACATAATCCAGCCCCATGCGATGCAGGCTGGCATCCAGGCTGGCAAGCAGATACTTGCGGCTGCCGAAATCCCCGTAAGGGCCGTCCCACATGGTGTAGCCGGCCTTGGTGCTGATGATTAACTCATCCCGGTAGGGAAGCAGATCCTCCCGCAGAATTCTGCCGAAATGCACTTCAGCGCTGCCGGGTTCGGGACCGTAATTGTTGGCAAGATCAAAATGGGTGATCCCGCCGTCAAACGCAGCGTGGCACATGGCGCGCATGGTCTCATAGGGGGCGGTGTCACCGAAATTGTGCCACAGCCCGAGCGAGATGGCGGGCAGTTTCAGTCCGCTTTTTCCACTGCGGCGGTATTGCATGGTCTCATAACGGGTAGGGTCAGCCTGGTACATAGAGAACCTTCCTTTCATCCGTGAAAACGGAATAGTAATTTTTGAATATCTTCGTCATACAGATTTTCCCGTGTGACCACGGTCATTGCCGTATAAACTTTCTTTTTTTCATTGTCTGCCGCGGTTTCGGTTACGGCACGTTGTACACCGAGGTAACCGATGGCAAATGGGTTCTGCACGAGGAGGGCGTCCATCTCTCCGCCCTCCAGCATGGCGATGGAGGTCAGGTTGGCGTCAAACCCTACCCCACGGGTATGGGTTGCCCCGGTTTTGCGGATGGCGTTGCCGACACCGAGCGTCATCCATTCATTCAAACCGACCAGGACGTTGATGTGGGGGTACCGGGAGAGCAGGGAAAGGGCAGCTTCCGTTGCGCTTGCTTCATTGCTTTCCGCCGTTACGACATCGACAATACGGACGTTTTCCATTTTCGCCACCGCCGCGCGGAATCCCGCTTCCCGCTCCCTGCCGTTTTCGGTCTCAGTGCGGTAATTGACGATGCCGATGTAAATTTTCTCACCTTCCGCAAACCCGCGCACAGCGGCAGCCGCCGCAGCTTTGCCTGCTTCCCGGTTATCGGTACCGATAAACAGGGGTACAAGGTCAGAGGAAATATCGCTGTCAATGGTAATAACCCGCACGCCGCGCCGGATAACCCCGTTGACCGTATCGCTCGATTGTTCGTAGTCGATGGCGGATAACACAATCACATCGGCGCCGTTTTCCGCCGCACGGCGGATCATTTCATTCTGTGCTTCATAATCTTCTTCGTTTGCGGGACCTTCGAAGGTCACGTGGACGTTGTATTCCATAGCAGCCGATTCTACGCCGTCCCGTACCCGGTGAAAGAAATCCGATTCTGTGGATTTCACAATCACGGCAACGTAAGGTTTATCTGCCGCCCCGCTTTGCGTGCAGGAAAGGAACGAAACGGAAAGCAAAACAGCGAGAATGGCGGCAAATAACGCTCTTTTTTTCATGCGTGTTCCTCCTTTTCCACACGGGGAATCCGAACAAAAACCGTGGTACCGACATCCGGCTCGCTTTCTATGGTGATACCGTAGTCTTCTCCGAAGTAGATTTTCAGCCGGTCATTGACGTTTTTCACGCCGATGCCGTTTTTGTCGCTGCGTTCCTTCTGTAAAATACTGCGGCATTGTTCCTCGGTCATGCCCACGCCGTTATCCGAAACCGAAAGAAGAATATCACCGCCCGACTCTGCCTCCCTGACCGAAATGACAATTTCCCCTTCCTCCACCATGCGGTCAAGACCGTGATAGATGGCATTTTCAATCAGCGGTTGCAGTGTAATTTTGTTGCAAAGGAAGGGAAGCAGACGTTCATCCACCTCAAACCGATAAGAAAACTGGTCGCGGTAGCGGTAACTTTGAATGATCAGATAACTTTTCGCGTGCTGTAATTCGTCCCGGATGGGAATCAGTTCATGCCCGCGGCTGATGCTGATGCGGAAGAGCTTTGCCAGTGCGCTGACCATTTTGCCGGCTTCCTCGGTCTTGCCCTGTTCGCACATCCACTGGATCGAATCCAGCGTGTTATAAAGAAAATGCGGATTGATCTGCGCCTGCAGCGCCTGCAGTTCGGTTTTGCGCAGGGCAGCCTCTTCCTGCCGCACTTCGTCCATCAGATCCCGGATGCGGGATGCCATATGGGAAAAGGAGGAGGAAAGCAGGCGAAGTTCCGTGACCGATTCGGTACCGCCGCAAAACGAAAGGGAATCCGCTGTTCTCTCAAATACCTGCATGGCATGCACCAGCGCGTGCACCGGACGGTTGACCAGCAGCGAATATACAAGGAACACCAGCGCCGAGACTGCCGCACAGCAGGCAAGGGAAACCGCAATGCCGGTTACGGTCTGCGTGCGCCGCTCCACGGCGAGTTCGTCTGTGTAACTGATACCGAAAAGACGCCAGCACCCGTCATCTGTCGTTTCTGTGCTGCAAATTCGGTCAGACTCGGTGTAGGTGCCGTCCGCCATGGCGGCGCGGTCGGGGTCCTCTTCTTTCAGCCCGGCAAAGATAACCTGCTGCTGCGGGTGATAGACGATGTACCCTGCCGCATCGGTGATATAGCAATACCCGTGCCGCCCGACGCCGACCTGGTCGATATATCCGGCAATCTCGGAGAAACGGAAGTCAATCGCCACATAAGCGCCGCTTCCGAACACCGGTTCCTCGGTCCGGCAGGCAAGGGTCACCACCCAGGGGTAAACCCCGGTGTAGAGCGTTTGCACGTGGGGGCGGGAGAGATAAAAATCGCCCATACTTTCGTAGGCGGCGGCATCAAAGGAAAGGTCGGTATAGGGGTCTTGCTTCCGCTGCTCTCCGCTGCCGACTGAGGCGAGAATGTTTCCCGCGCGGTCATAGACCGTAACGGCAAAAAGGTCCTCCTGCACGGCGGCGAGCGCGGCAATTTCCCGCTCAAAGGACGCGGCATCCGTGCCGGCGGCAGCCACTGCCCGGATGGCGGTCAGTTGGCTTTTCATGGAGGATAGACGATGGTTTACGGCAACCGTTGCCTGGTGCACCGCCTGCTCGGAACGGAGGCGGGCATCTTTGATCAGCGAGTTGCCGTAAACCGATGTAAAAATGGCAAGACAGACCGAGGCGGCGCAAAGCGCCGCGAGGGTCAGTGCCAGCACGGTCATAACCGACAGCCGGATGGAAAAGCGATGAGGGCGCTCTGCCATGGTCGGAGTCCTCCTTGTTCATGGTTTACGGGTTCTCGCCCACTCCGGCGCGGCTGGTGGCGCGCACTTTGTTGGGGGATTCCCCATAAAATTTTTTGAAACAGTAACTGAAATAATGCTGGTCGCTATACCCGCACTTTTCGGCAACCTCCAGCACCTTCATGCCGGTGCAGACCAGCATATCGTAGGCTGCCCGCATCCGCCGCTCGGTCAGAAGGGTAATGAAATTTTTCTTTTTGTTTTTTTTAATCAGGGCGCTGAGATAGTTGGGGCTGACGGCAAGCGTGTTGCTGACCCCGGTCAGTGAAAGCGTCTCGTCCGCATACTGCTCCTCAATGATGCGTACCACGCGATCACAGAGATTTTCGGTTTCCCGCTTTTGGGAGGTCAGAATCAGATCTTTTGCCCGCTCACAGAAGTCTAAAATCTCCTTCCGCATTCCCGCCTCGCTGCTATGGGAGGTCAGACGGGAGAAGAGCGGGTTGTCGGAGAGAAGCTGAACGGTTTCTCCCTGCTCGGAAACCGAGCCGAGCACGCGGCAGACCGTGGCGATGATCTGAAAGACCAGAAGGTTGGCATTTTCCGGCGTGCTTTTTTCAAAAAAGCCGTTGATAAAGGCAGAAAGTTCTTCTCGCCCGCCGACCTTCAGCAACTGTTCCAGTTCCAGCGCCGTTTTTTCGGCGTGTTCCGCTTCAAAGGCTTCGTTCGGTTCCTGGTCGCCGATAAACCGGACATCCCCCGTGCCGTCTGACGTATAGCGACGCGCGGTCACCGCCTGAAAATAGGCGTCCGAGCAGTCCGCCAGCCGTGAAAACTCACGGCTGACGCCGATCGTACAGCGCAGGGAAAACCGCCGCTCCGCCGTCTGCACGATTTCCCGGAGCGGCAATTCCAGAATGTTGGAGAAATCCCCCTCCCCCGAGATCACCACAAAACTGACCACGCGCTGATATACGATCAGACTTTCCGCATGGTGGTGGTAGCGGGCAAGCACATTGTTGATAAAGTCGGCGTGTTCGGCTGCCGTAACGTATGCCCCGTCCCGGTTTTTGAATTTGGAAATCAGCACGCACAGTCGACAGGGGCGGTCGCCCGCCGGAAAAATTCCGAGGGCGACTGCTTCGTTTTTCAGTTTTTCTCCATCCCGGTGCCGTTCGCCGGTGCCAAGCAGTAGCGGCAGGAGAAATTCGTTGACCGAAAGGCGCTGCAACCGTTCGGTCAGGTTGCGGTCGTGTACGGACAGCACACTGCCGATCTTTTCATCCATCCGGCGTCGGATCTCAAACAGTTCCTCCGACATCTCTGCCGAGGAGATCGGCTTCAGCAGGTAACTGATGATGTTATAATCAATTGCCGTGCGGGCGTATTCAAAACTGTCGTATCCGCTGAGAATCACAATCTGGGTCGCCGGGCGCAACTCCCGTACCTGTGCCGCCATCTCCAGCCCTGAGATCATCGGCATCCGGATATCGGTCAGAATCAGGTCAGGGGCAAGGGTTTCTACCAGGTCCAGTGCCTCCACGCCGTTTTCCGCTTCTCCAATCACCTCAAACCCGGCGCTCGCCCAATCCACGCGCTGAATCAGCGCCCGGCGCTGTTCTTCTTCGTCATCTACGACCAGTACGGTGTAATTCATGTTTCATTTTCCTTCCGCTTCTGATGGGAAAAGTAGCCATATCTCACAAATCTGTCAAGACAGGAGATTCCTTATTGGTATTTTACCACAAAAAGCGAAAGAAATCAACGAAAAATAAGAAGAACCGAAGGGGGAGATCTCCCTACGGTTCTTTCGGGTCACGGCTGCTTTTCTTCCCAACCGGCGTACAGCGTCATGCTGCCGATAACCGTATCGGTTTCCATATTCCACGGGGTCTTGCAGGTGGGGTCAGTGTACCAACCGGTAAAAACATAACCTTCTCTGACCGGCGCCTCGGGGACTGCCAGTTTTTCCGCATACAGCACCCGCACGCTTTCCACGTGGGAACCGCCGTCGGTGTCAAACTGTACGGTAAACCCGTTATGCCGCACCACAAATACGAAGGCGGCGCAAAGAAGCAGTACCATCACAATGACCAGAATGTTGGCGGTTTTGACCGACATCCGGATTTTTGCGTACAAGCCGCCGTGCGGCTTTTTCGGAATGGGTACGCTTTTTTCGGTTTCTTCGGGCATAACGGGTTCTCCTTTCGTATTTAACGGCGTGCCAGATATTTGCGCATATCAATTGCGCAGGCAGCCAGAATAATCAGACCTTTGATGACATAGAGCATGTTCTGATCGACCGAGAGGAAGTTCAGACCCACAAAAATGATCTGCAGCAGGAAGACGCCGACCACGATGCCGCTGATTTTACCGGTACCGCCGACAAACGAGACACCGCCGATCACGCAGGCAGCGATGGCATCCGATTCGTAGTTCAGACCCGTATTGGCAGAGCAGGAGGAAATCCGCGCGCCTTCCATAAAGCCGGTGATGCCGTACATCGCGCCGGCAAGCACGAATACCAACACAATCGTCCAGAACACATTCACGCCGGAAACGTTTGCTGCCTCTTCGTTGGAGCCGACGGCAAACATATTCTTGCCGAATTTGGTTTTATTCCAGATCAGCCACATGAGGGCAGTCAGCAGGATAGAATAGAGCACGAACCGTGGCACCGCCACCGAACCGATGGTAAAGAGGGTACCGCGGACAAATTCGATGTAGGAGGCATCAAGCCCCGAGAGCGTTTGCCCGTTGTTACCGCCGATCATCAGGTACATCAGCACCAGTCCGTAAAGAATCAGCTGGGTCGAGAGGGTAACGATGAAAGGGTGCAGTTTGAATTTGGCAACAAAGAAACCGTTGACCAGCCCCACAAGGGCGCCCACCGCAATGACGATGAGCAGTACCGCCCAAATTGGCATGACCGACAGATTCGGAAAAATTTTTTTCGAATAGGTGGTCATCTGCAGCAGGGAAGCGGCGATGCACGCCGTCAGGCCCACACAGCGACCGGCAGAAATATCTGTACCGGTCAGTACAATGGCACCGCCGATGCCGAGGGCAATCGGCAGTTTTGCCGCGGTCAGGGAAATGATGTTGACAATGGACGTCATGGAAAGAAACGCCGGTACGCGGATTGCCACATAAATGATGGCAATGGCAATGATAATGTACATGGCGTTGTTCAGCAGCAGGTCGGAAACGGCGCGCCGCTTGTCAAGCGGCGATTTTTCCCGGAATCCTTCCAGCCACAGCGAGATGCGGTTTTTCTTTTTTACATCCGGCATGGTTTTGTTCCCCCTGTTTTATGCGTATTTGGCGGCAAGCGCCATAATTTCTTCCTGTGTTGCGGTTGCGGCGTTGACTTCGCCTGCCAGCCGGCAGCCGGACATGACCAGAATACGGTCACACACGCCAAGCAGCTCGGGCATTTCCGAGGAGACCATCAGAACGGTCTTTCCCTTGGCGGCAAGATCAATGATCAATTGATAGATTTCGTATTTTGCGCCGACGTCGATGCCGCGTGTCGGCTCGTCGAGGATCAGGACCTTCGGCTTGGTCATGAGCCATTTGGCCAGAACGACCTTCTGCTGGTTGCCGCCGGAAAGATTCTTTGCTTTCTGCATCAGGCTGTTGGTCTTGATGCGCATGCGCGCGACATAGTCGTTGCAGCGCTTGATTTCCTCATTGCCGCGGATAAAGCCGCCGCGGCCGCAGAGCTTTCGGAGGCTGGCAAGCGAGATGTTATGCTGAAGATCTGCGTCGAGCACGAGACCGAAGCGCTTGCGGTCCTCGGTGACATAGCTGATGCCGCAGTCGATGGCCTGCTTGGGGTTCTTCGGCGCAACGCGCTTGCCGTCGAGATACAGCTCGGAGTCCGGCGTGTGGGTGTATTCGCCGAGCAGGCTCAGCGCCAGCTCAGTGCGTCCTGCGCCCATGAGGCCGATGATGCCCAGAATCTCGCCC
>CAKSLR010000011.1 GCA_934467435.1 uncultured Eubacteriales bacterium
ATTATGTCCACATCTGTTTCAATAACACCATCTACGGAACCAGGTTCCCCTATATTCCCGATACGGGCGATATTCCGCTGGTGGCGGATATGTCCTCCTGCATCCTGTCGGAGCCGGTGGATGTTTCCCGCTTCGGGCTGATTTACGCCGGCGCGCAGAAAAATGTGGCGATGGCGGGTCTGACTATCGTGATTGTGCGGGAGGATCTGATCGGTCATGCCAAACCCATTACACCTTCCATGCTGGATTATAAACTGATGGCGGACAATAACTCGATGTATAACACCCCGCCCTGCTATGCCATTTATATCGCCAAACTGGTCTTTGACTGGCTGGAAAAGCAGGGGGGACTGACCGCCATGCAGGAAAAGAACGCCGAAAAAGCGGCGCTGCTTTACGATTATCTCGATAACCAGTCTTATTACACCGCGCCGGTGGAGCCGGACTGCCGCTCGATGATGAACGTCACCTTCATCACCGGCAGCAAGGAACTGGACACCAAATTTGCCGCCGAGGCGGCAGCCGAAGGGCTGGTCAATCTGAAAGGGCACCGCAGCGTGGGCGGTATGCGCGCCTCTATCTACAACGCCATGCCGCGGGAGGGCGTGGAAAAACTCGTTGCCTTCATGAAAGCGTTCGCGGAGGCGAACCCGAAAGAGGGGCTGTGATGAAAAAGAAAATTCAACTGATGAATAAGATCGCCGCCTGCGGCACCGATCTGTTCCCTGCGGCGGCGTATGATGTGGATGTGGAGATTTCGGAGCCGGACGCTCTGCTTGTGCGTTCCGCCTCGCTCCACGATACGGCGTTTGCCCCGTCGCTGCGCGCCATCGCACGGGCGGGTGCCGGTGTCAACAATATTCCGCTCGATCGTTGCAGTGAGAGCGGCATTGTGGTGTTCAATACGCCCGGTGCCAATGCAAACGGCGTTAAGGAACTGGCGCTGGCGGCGCTGATTCTCGCCTCCCGGAACGTGGTGGGGGGCATTGAATGGGTTTCTTCTCTTGCGGGGCAGCCCGATATTGCCAAAACCGTGGAGAAGGGAAAGGGCGCATACGTCGGGTGTGAACTTGCCGGCAAGACCCTCGGCGTTATCGGTCTCGGCGCCATCGGCGGTCTGGTTGCCAATGCGGCAGCGGCGCTCGGCATGTCGGTGATCGGGTGCGACCCATATATCACCGTCAATGCCGCATGGGCGCTTTCCGGTGCGGTGAAAAAGGCGTCTTCCTATGAGGAAATTTACCGTGTGGCGGACTATATCACCCTTCACGTTCCCGCTACGGCAGAAACCAGGGGTATGATCGGCGCCGCCTCGCTTTCCCTGATGAAGGACGGCGTGAAAATCATCAATCTCTCCCGTGCGGATCTGGTGTGCGCGGCAGATCTGAAAGCCGCGCTTGCCACCGGGCGTGTTTCTTCCTATGTCACGGACTTTCCGACCGAAGAGACGGTAGGGGTGCCGGGCATTGTGAACATTCCGCACCTCGGCGCCTCCACATATGAATCGGAAGATCATTGCGCGATCATGGCGTGCCGTCAGTTGCGCGATTATCTGGAAAACGGCAACATTCAGAACTCGGTCAATTTTCCCGCGGTTTCCATGCCGCGCAGCGGGGTGCAGCGGCTTTGCCTTGCCCACCGCAATGTGCCGAATATGCTCTCGCAGATCACCACGCTGATCTCGGGGGAGGGCATTAACATCGCCAATCTTGCCAACGGCTCCCGCGGGGCGTATGCCTATACGCTTTTGGATGTGGATCACGCCGTCAGCCCCGCGGTGCTGGATGCGCTGCGCGAAATTGACGGGATGATCCGTGTGATCGCCCTTTGAAAAAAACAACTCCTTTTTCCTTTCCGCGCCCCTTGGGGCGCGGTTTTTTTCTCCCGGCGCGGCGACGTTCCTTTTTTTGACAAAAAACGGCGGTATGTCATGCTAAAATGGATAAAAAAGGAATCTGTACATCAAGGGAGGACAAGCATATGGACTTGCAACCGGTCAAACCGCAGACGGAAGGGCTGCTTTCCCGCCGCTTTTGGGCAAGGGAAGTGTTTTCCTGCGCGGAGAGCCGTACCGCCGCCATGGTCTATGGGGGCATTTCGTTTCTTTTGTCGTTTCTGTTTGCCCGCACACATGCGCTTTTCGGCGTTTACCCGTTTGCGCTGGCATATCTCGGCGCTTGCCGGCGGCGGTTTCCCTTTGCGTTTGCCGGAGCCCTTTGCGGGGCGCTGACGTTGGGGAGTCGCGGTGCCGTTTACGGGGCGGCATACGTGTTTTTGCTTGGGCTGCGGTTACTTTTTTCTCATCCGCGTCGGGCGGGGCGGTTCTTTCCCGCATCGCCCGGCTATTTTGAAGAGGATGCCACCATTTCCACCGCGGGGGTCTGCCTTTCCGGCTTTCTGCTTGCGGTGTATGAGTTGGCGGTGGGCGGGCTTTCTGCCACGTCTCTTGCGTTTGCCGCGGGCATGATTCTTTTACCCACGGTATTTTGCGTGCTGTATTCGGACTACTTTCTGCGGGGGGAATCGCCGCTTTCCCTGCTGCTCGCAGAACCCACCCGTGCCCGGAGCCTCGCTGCCCTGAAACGCACGCTGTCGCTTGCCGCCTTTTCGTTTACGTTTGTGCTCGGGCTGCGCGGGGCGGAGGTGTTCGGGCTGTCTCTTTCGGTTGCGGCGGCGGTTTTCTTTTGCCTGTTTTACGCGGGCAAATACGGTTCGCTGTGCGGCAGCGCGGCTGCGCTGCTGACGGCGCTCGGCACGTGGGAGGCACGGTATCTCCCCGCCTTCCTGACCCTGGCGCTCTGCGCGGCGCTGCTCGCCCCCCTGCGGCAACTTTTTGTTGTTCTCGGTTCGGTGGCGGCAAGCGGAACGGTGGCGTACCTCATGGCAGGGAACGCGGCGATTCTTTCTTATTTCCCGGAACTCGTGTTTACCGTCACGCTTTCGTACCCTCTGTTCCGCGGCATGCCGCGGGTCTCGGCACATCTGGCGGCAGAACGGGAGAAAGAGCGTGCCGCCGCACAGGAGGAAATGTATCGTCGCCTGCCCGCCGCTGCCCGCATGGAGATGCTTTCCTCGGTTTTTTCTTCGCTGTGCGAGGTCTTTACCCACCTCTCGGAGGTGAGCGCCCGTCCGGGGGAGGGGGAGTTCCGCCGCATGGCGGAGGAGGCATTCTCTGACTTTTGCGCGGAATGTGCCGACCCTGCGGGTTGCCGCGCTGCCGATGCGCGACGGATGCTGGTTGCCGCCTTCCGGGAGGGTTGCCCGCCCGCTTCGCTTTCGCTGCCCGATGGGGTGATGGCGAACTGTGGCTGCCGGGATGCCATTGTGCGGCGCACGGCGGAACGGTTTCTTTCCCTGACAGAAGAAAAGCGGCGGCGGGACCGCAACGGTATCTTTGCCGAGAGTTACCGGATGAGTGCGGAAATGCTGCGGGACGCCGCCGAGCGGGAGCGGCGCGAGGCACGGGAGGAAAAGACACTTTCGCGCCGTGCTGCCGCCGTGTTTTCCGAAATGCAACTCCCCGCCCGCAGTGTAACGGTGTTCGGCGACCGCTGTCACTATCTGACGGCACGCGGGGTCAGTTGGAACGCCGACCACCCCGATGAGAAGGAACTGCGGCACCGCCTGGAGGAGATCTGTGCCTGCCGCCTGCGCCCGCTCAGCGTGACGGAAGAGGGGGGCACCGTTACCCTGCGTACCGAAAGCACCCCCTGTCTGCGGGTGAAGGCGTATTCCGCGGGGGAAGCACGGGGGGAGGAAGCAAGCGGGGATGCCTTTTCCACCTTTACCGGGGACGGGGGGGTGTTTTTTGCCCTGCTGACCGACGGGATGGGCAGTGGGCATGAGGCCGCCATTACGGCGGGGTTGTGCGGTGCCTTCCTGCACCAGACTCTCGCGGCGGGCAGTTCCCGCCATACGGCAATCGCCGCACTCAACCGCCTGCTGCGCGAGCGGGAAGAGGAATGTTCCGCCGCGGTGGATCTCTTTTCGCTGAACTGCCTGACCGGGTATGCCAATTTTCTCAAAGGCGGGGCGGCGGCATCGTTTATCCGGCGTGGGGAATCGCTTTTCCGCATTCGGGCGGGTACGCTGCCGATCGGAATTCTGCGGGACGCGGAAATTGAGGATAACAGTTTTTCCCTTTTGCCGGGGGATCGCGTCATTCTGCTCTCGGACGGGGTGTGTCCTGCAGCGGAGGAGGCGGTATGGCTCTGCGAACTGCTCGGGGGCAGTGAAATGGATGACCCCGCCGCCATGGCAAAAAAGATTCTTGCTGCCGCCCGGCGGGAAAACGAGGAGCGCGACGATCGGACGGTTGCCATTCTTACCGTGGAAGAGATTCCCGAGGCAGAAAAAAAGACGGCGTAAGCCGTCTTTTTTTACGAAAAATCAGAGCGTGTCGCCCATGCGGACATAGTCGCCTTCTTCGGTCTCACGGGTGAGAGAGCAGGGAATGTAGGGGAGGTCGGTGAGCGCGTAGGCAAACGCTGCCACGGCGGAATCCCGTGCAACGCAGAAATCTTCCCCGCGCAGAAAAACGCGGACGACCGGGCGCTCCCCCCCGTCAATCGCCTCGGCAAGCGGTTCCACCGCATCCACATCCGCAATGGCGTCAGGGTACAGTAACCGCAGGGGAGAGATGGCTGCGCCGCGGTAGGTACGGTCGCTCTGGTAACGGCGGAATGCCGCAATCAGTTCCTCAGCCACCTGTTCGGGCGTGGTGTAGGTGGTATCCAGCACAAAATCATAATGGAAGAGATCTTTGTTGTTGACTCCGTAGAATTGCAGGTAACGCTTTTTTTCACTCTCCAGCCGCTCGCGGATTTTCTTTTCGGTCTCCTCCACCGTGGCAAAGTGCTCTTCCGCCCGTCCCGCCGCAAAAATCCGCGCGGCGCTGACCGCGGTTTCGGTGGAGAGATACACGCGAAAGGTATCGCGCACAAAGTGCCACGCCATGCGGGAATCGATCAGCAGCGCCCGGTCATCGTCCGAAAGGGCAACCAGCCCATCGTCAATTTCACGGTCCAGTTCCGGGTGGGTCTCCATATATTGGTTCATCTCCACCACCGTCATGCCATGGCGGGCAGCTACCGCCCGGCAGATGGTGCCGGTGGAGTAATATTCCATGCCCAGTCGCTCGGTCAGAATTTTGGCAACGGTGCTTTTGCCGCTGCCAAGGTCACCTGCCAGCGAAATTTTATCCTGCATACACAATCTCCCCTTGTTTTTCCTACATTATAACGCACGTCCCGCCGCTCTGTCAAGGGCGGGGGAAAATTTTATCGGAAAAGCCCTTCCTTTTTCCCCCCCCATGTTGTATAATGAAAGAAAAGCGGGGAAAGGACGGGCTTTTTCATGTATTACGCCGAGATCAAGAACTGCGATATTGCGAATGGGGAAGGGGTGCGCGTTTCGCTGTTTGTCAGCGGTTGTACCCACCATTGCAAAAACTGCTTTAATGCCGTGGCATGGGATTTTACCTACGGCAAGCCGTTTGAGGCGGAGACGGAGGAGCATTTGCTCACCCTGCTCGCCCCCTCTTATATTGCGGGGCTTTCGCTGCTCGGCGGGGAGCCGTTTGAGCCGGTGAACCAGCGGGGGTTGCTGCCTTTTTTGCGCCGAGTGAAGGCGCGCTTCCCTGAGAAAACCATTTGGTGTTATACCGGCTATGTCCTTGACCGGGATCTGATTCCGGGTGGCAGGGCGTATTGCGAGGCAAGTGAGGAAATGCTCTCGTATATCGACATTCTGGTAGACGGACCGTTTATTGAGGCGGAAAAGAGCCTGCGTCTGCGCTTCCGCGGCTCCGCCAACCAACGGGTGATTGACCTGCCCGCCACGCGCGCGGCGGGGCAGATTGTGATTTGGGATAAACTCAGAGAAAAGGATGGAAAAACCATACGATGAAAGTACGTTTTACAAAATTGGATGCCCGCGCCACCGCGCCGACTTACGGCACCGTTGCCGCCGCGGGCGCAGATCTTTACGCCCTGCCGGGCGGGGATGTTTCGGTCGCCCCCGGGGAAACGGTTCTGGTGCATACGGGGCTTGCGCTGGAGATTCCCGTGGGGTATATGGGGTTGGTGTTTGCCCGCAGCGGGCTTGCCAGCAAGCGCGGGCTTGCCCCTGCCAACAAGGTGGGTGTGATCGATGCGGATTACCGCGGGGAGATCATGGTCGCCCTCTATAACCAGTCGGTTAAAACGCAGGTCATCGCCTCGGGCGAACGGGTGGCGCAACTTGTGCTGGTGCCGTTCCTTGCGGCGGAGTACGAAGAAAGCGAAAGCCTTTCCGAAACCGACCGCGGTGCGGGCGGCTTCGGCTCCACCGGGCGGAAGTAAAAAAGGAAAGCCGCGGGCAAAAGCCCGCGGCTTTCCTTTTTCCGGCAATCAAGCAGCGCGCGCCGACACGCGGTTTGTCAAAACCGAATCCGTTCCACATGAACGGTGCGGCGCGACTCGGTATCTACCGCGAAAATGCAGCCGTCCGCCCGCAGGGGGGAGGCGGCAGGGGGCGCATAACGCTCGGGCAGGCAGGAAACCAAACGGGTTAACACAATCTGGGGGTCAATGCCGAGGATACCCGCGCTTGCCCCGCACATGCCCACATCGGTGATGTATCCGGTACCGTGGGGCAGAATCTGCTCATCCGCCGTCGGCACGTGGGTGTGGGTGCCGAATACGACCTGCACCCGCCCATCCAGGTAGTGACCCATTGCCAGTTTTTCTCCGCTTGCCTCGGCGTGAAAATCAAGCACCGCCAAGTCGTAATTGCCCTCCTCACGGGCAAGAATCGCATCCACCGCGCGGAACGGGCAGTCAATCGGATCCATTTCCATGCGCCCGAGCGCATTCATCACCAGAATCCGATACCCCGCCGCGGGCAGAATGGTGTAACCCATGCCCGGCACGCTGCCGGGATAGTTGGCGGGGCGCAGCAGTTTGTCGGAACGTTCCAGCAGCGCGTGCAGCGTCTTTTTTTGCAGGGTGTGGTTGCCCCCCGTCAGAACGTCCGCACCTCCCGCCAGCAGCCCTTCCGCCACATCGGGGTCGGGACCGATGATAAAGCCGGCGTTCTCCGCGTTGACAATCACAAAGTCAATTTTGTTTTCCCGCCGCACGTTCCATAAAACCTCCGCCAGATACGCCGCGGCGCGCGGCTCGGTCACGTCTCCGACCGCCAGAATCCGAAGTTCCATATTGCCCCGTTTCCCCGGCAGAGCGCCATTGCCTTTTTCTTTTATGGCATTGGCGGCGTGCCTGCTGGTTTGATATTCTTTTTTCCGCCCGCCGGATGCCCCTGTGGGAGGCGTGTCCCGGGCGAAAGAAAGAGCCACCCCCAAGCCGAACCCGGGGGCGGCTCCTTTTTTATTTTGCGTAATCGACCGTCCGGCTCTCGCGGATCAGGTTGACCTTGATCTGCCCCGGATAATCGAGATCGCTTTCGATCTTTTTCGCAATGTCGTGGGCAAGAATCTTCATCTGGTCGTCCCCGATGACCTCGGGCTTCACCATGACGCGAACCTCACGCCCTGCCTGAATGGCAAACGATTTATCCACACCGTTGAACTCGTTTGCAATTTCCTCCAGTTTCTGCAGCCGTTTGATGTAGTTTTCTACATTTTCGCGCCGCGCGCCGGGGCGCGCTGCCGAAATGGCGTCTGCCGCCTGCACGATAAACGCCACAATGCTGTGCGGCTCCACATCGCCGTGGTGTGCCTCAATCGCGTGAATGACGTCCTTGTTCTCGCGGTATTTCTGCGCGACCGCCACACCCAGTTGGACGTGCGAGCCTTCCGCTTCCTGCGTCAGCGCCTTACCGATATCGTGCAGGAGCCCCGCGCGTTTGGCAAGCGTGCTGTCCACACCCATTTCGTCGGCAATCGCGCCGCTGAGCAGCGAAACTTCGATCGAATGACGCAGAACGTTCTGCCCGTAACTTGTCCGGTACTTCAGTCTGCCGAGCAGGCGAATCAGTTCGGGATTCAGCCCGTGTACGCCCGTTTCAAAAACGGCTTTCTCACCCGCCTGTTTGATGGAGGCTTCCACATCCCTCTGTGCGCGTTCCACCATCTCTTCGATACGCGCGGGGTGAATCCGCCCGTCCGCAATCAGTTTTTCCAGCGCCAGCCGCGCCACTTCCCGGCGGATGGGATCAAAGCCGGAAATGGTAATGACCTCCGGCGTGTCGTCAATGATGAGTTCTACACCCGTCATGGTTTCAATGGTACGGATGTTCCGTCCTTCCCGCCCGATGATGCGGCCTTTCATCTCCTCATTCGGCAGGGGAACGACCGAAATCGCCATCTCACTGACATGGTCTGCCGCACAGCGCTGAATGGCAAGCGACAGAATATCCTTTGCCTTTGCGTCCGCTTCCTCCTTGAAGCGCGCCTCGTATTCCGAGAGTTTCAGGGCGGTTTCGTGGGCAATTTCTCCTTCCGCACGGGCAAGCAGCATTTCCTTCGCTTCCTCACTCGTGGTACCCGAAATCCGCTCCAGGGTCTGTACCTGCTTTTGCAGGACGCCCTCCGCCTCGCTCTTCAGCTCCTCAATCTTCTTCTGCCGCTCGTTCATGGCAGCTTCTTTCTGATCCAGGTTGGCAAGTTTGGCGTCGATGCTTTCTTCTTTCTGGGAAATCCGTCTCTCCTGACGGGAAACTTCCTTACGGCGCTCTTTCAGCTCGGCATCCGCCTCGTTTTTGGCGGCAAGAATTTCTTCTTTGGCTTCCAGCAACGCTTCTTTTTTCTTTGCCTCGGCATCATGCAGTGCATCGCTTACGATTTTCTTCGCCTGCTCTTCTGCAGAACCGATCTGTTTTTCAGCGACCTTTTTGCGGTAAACGATGCCGATGACCACACCGATCAACAGCCCGACGACCGCACTGATCGCCGCGAACAGAATTTCCATTGTGCACCTCCTTGTTTTTCTTTTTTGCGTCTTTATACAAATATTAAAAAACGAAAACCGCCGGATGCGCGTGCCGCCGCCGCGGCGCCGCGGGCGGATGGTTTAATACTTATACATCCCTAATTATATAATATTACAGCCCGGATGTCAAGGGCTTTTTCCGCCCCGGGAGACATGTGGCAAAAAAATCAGGGATAGTTCATAAAAAATTCATAATTTTTTTTGGCAAACCCCTTGACAAACGAGGTGCGGCGTGGTATATTGTAATCAGAAATTAGCACTTGACCATTGAGAGTGCTAAAATCAAAAAAAGAAACCGGAGGTGCGCAACATGATCTACGACCAGTTAAGTGATCGGAAAAAGAAGATTTTGCAGGCGATTATTGAAGCGCACATCGCGGCGGGCGAACCGGTCGGCTCCAAATACCTGTCACAGGATAAGCAGCTTTCCTGCTCTTCTGCGACCATTCGGAATGAGATGGCGGAACTGGAAGCGCTCGGGTATCTGGAACAGCCGCATACCTCCGCCGGGCGGGTTCCGTCCGAACTCGGGTACCGGTTTTACGTGGATACGCTGCTGGAGCGTTACCGCATGACCAACCATGAGATCGATACGATCCGCCACACCCTGCAGGATAAACTCTGTGAGTTGGATGACATTCTGCAAAATGCTTCCCGCCTTGCTTCCACGCTCACCAATTATACCTCGGTTGCCGTTAAGCCCCGCCCTTCCAATGTGCGGATGAAACGGTATGAGAGTATGTTTGTGGATGAAAACAATTTCGTCCTTGTGATGCTGTTTGCCGGCGGCGCGGTGAAGACCAAGTATATGCACACCGCTTTTCCCGTGAGCGCCGAGGTGCTTGCCTCGGTGACGGAGTTGCTCAATACGCGCCTGGTCGGGCTGACATCGGAGGAAATTACCATTTCCCTCATCTGTCGGCTGGAGGGTGCCGCGGGCAGCGCGGCACCGCTCATTTCTCCGCTCGTGAAAGCCATTTACGAGACGATGAGCGAACTGGACGGGGGCGAAGTGCAGGTACAGGGGGTCAACCGGCTGCTGGAGTACCCCGAGTATGCCGACATCGGTCAGATGAAAGGTATGCTCAGCATGTTTGAGAAAAAAGATGCCCTGCTCGGCATGATGTCGGCGGAAGGTGGGGGTGATGATTTACATATCTACATCGGCAGTGAAAACGCCGTGGATGTGATGAGTCGTTCCGCCCTGGTTTACCGGCACATCAAGCGGGACGGCCGGGTGGTCGGCGCCATCGGCGTGATCGGTCCCTGTCGGATGAATTATCCGAAGGTGATTGAAACCATCAACCAACTGGCGGCGGGCATTGACCAGGCGATGAATGACCAGAGCGAATCGAAAAAGTAGGAGGGCAACGAACATGAAGCCGAAGAAAGAAACGGCAGCCGCCGGCGAAACGGCGGAAGAAACCGATCACAAAACGGAAGAACCCGTGGCGGAAGAGAATACGGAGACTGCGGAGAAAGAAGTTTCGGACGCACTGGAAAAGTGCCGCACGGAACTGGAAGAATGTAAAGATAAGTACCTGCGTATGCTGGCAGAGTATGATAATTACCGCAAACGCACGCAAAAGGAGCGCGAGGGCGTATATGCCGACGCGCTGAGCGATGCCATCGGCGCTTTTTTGCCGGTGCTTGACAACCTTGCCCGTGCCGCGGCGGTGGATGATGCAACGAAGATTGCCGAAGGGCTTGCCCTGACGGTGAAACAGGCACATAAGGTGCTGGATCAACTGAAAGTGGAGGAAACGGCAAAGGTGGGCGACACGTTTGATCCGAATATCCACAACGCCGTGATGCATGTGGAAGACGATACGCACGGCGAAGGCGAGATTGTGGAAGTCTTTCAACCCGGCTACCGGCGGGGCGATAAAATTATTCGCCACGCGATGGTGAAAGTAGCCAACTGAAATCGGGAATACTAAGTGTTAGATAGATAAAGGAGATTACGATTATGGGAAAAATTATTGGTATTGATTTGGGCACGACCAACTCTTGTGTGGCAGTTTATGAAGGCGGCGAACCGATTGTCATTCCGAATCCCGAGGGCGCACGCACGACCCCTTCGGTTGTGGCGTTCTCCAAGACCGGGGAGAGAATGATCGGTCAGGTCGCAAAACGGCAGGCGATCACCAACCCCGACCGGACCGTGATGAGCATCAAGCGTCACATGGGCAGCGATTATCGGGTGGAGATTGACGGCAAGAAGTACACGCCCCAGGAAATTTCGGCAATGATTCTGCAAAAACTGAAAGCCGATGCGGAAGCATACCTCGGCTCCCCTGTGACCGAGGCGGTCATCACCGTGCCGGCATACTTCTCGGATGCCCAGCGGCAGGCAACCAAGGATGCGGGCAAAATCGCGGGTCTGGATGTCAAGCGTATTATCAACGAGCCGACGGCGGCAGCGCTGGCATACGGCGTGGATAAGGATGCCAAGGAACAGAAGATCATGGTCTTCGACCTCGGCGGCGGTACGTTTGATGTGTCGCTGCTGGAGATTTCGGACGGTGTGTTTGAAGTGCTTGCCACGAACGGCGATACCCACCTCGGTGGCGATGATTTCGATCAGCGCCTGATCGACTGGATGGCAGATAAGTTCCAGGCAGAGCACGGCATTGACCTGCGCAAGGATAAAATGGTGCTGCAGCGTCTGAAGGATGCCGCCGAAAAGGCGAAGATTGAACTTTCCGGCATGACGAGTACCAACATCAACCTGCCGTTCATCACCGCAACGGCGGAGGGGCCGCTGCACTTTGATGTGACGCTCACCCGTGCGGAGTTTGATAAACTGACGGCAGACCTTGTGGAACGCGCCATGGTGCCGACCAAGAAGGCGCTGGCAGATGCCGGTCTTTCGATTGGGGACGTGGATAAGGTTCTGCTGGTCGGCGGTTCTACCCGGATTCCCGCCGTGCAGGAAGCGGTACGCAAGTTTATCGGCAAGGAACCCTTCAAGGGCATCAACCCCGATGAGTGCGTTGCCATCGGTGCCGCCATTCAGGGCGGTGTGCTCGGCGGCGATGTGAAGGATCTGCTCCTTCTCGATGTCACCCCGCTGTCCCTCGGTATCGAAACGCTCGGCGGCGTCTTCAACAAGATCATCGACCGTAACACCACCATCCCGGTCAAGAAGAGCCAGGTGTATTCCACCGCGGCAGACGGACAGACCTCGGTAGAGATTCACGTTCTGCAGGGCGAGCGGGAAATGGCTGCCGGCAACACCACTCTCGGCAGATTCGTGCTGGACGGCATTCCTTCCGCACCCCGTGGGGTTCCGCAGATTGAGGTTACCTTTGATATTGATGCCAACGGCATTGTCAACGTGACCGCAACCGATAAGGGTACCGGTAAGGAACAGCATATCACCATCACCTCCTCCACCAACATGAGCAAGGAAGATATCGACCGCGCCGTGCGGGAGGCAGAGAAGTTCGCGGAGGAAGACAAGAAGCAGAAGGAAGCGGTGGATACGAGAAACCGCGCCGAGAGCGTGATCTTCCAGTCCGAAAAGACGCTGGGTGAGATTGGCGATAAGGTGGGCGAATCCGAAAAGGCGCCTGTCACCGCTGCCATTGAAAAACTGAAAGAGACTCTGAAAGGCAACGATACCGAAGCCATCAAGGCAGATACCGAGGCACTGGAAAAGGCGTTCTACGCCATCTCCGAGCAGCTTTACAAGCAGCAGCAGGCATCCTCGCAGCAGGGCGCCGGCAATGATGGTGCCGCAAACGGCGGCGCGCAGGGCGGCGATAACACCTACTACAACGCGGATTACGAGGATAAGACCACAAAATAAGGCAAGCCACCGCCGCACCGCGTGCGGATGTGTGACAGCGTGAAAAAAGCGTCACCCATAGCGCCCCGGCACTATGGGTGACCGTTCATTTGCCGATAGGAGTTACTATGGCGGAAAAGCAAGATTACTACGCAGTCCTGGGGGTTGAAAAAGGGGCAAGCGATGCCGATATCAAAAAGGCGTATCGGACGCTCGCCAAAAAATACCACCCGGATATGAACCCCGGAAATAAAGAGGCAGAGCAGAAATTCAAAGAGGTCAACGAGGCATACGCGGTCCTCTCCGACCCCGAAAAACGGCAGAAGTATGACCAGTTCGGCCACGCGGCGTTTGACCCCGGTGCCGGCGGCGGGTTCTCCGGCTTTTCGGGCTTCGGCGGTGAGGGCGGCTTTGATTTCGGCGATATCTTCTCCTCCTTCTTCGGCGGCGGGATGGGCGGCAGCACGTCCTCCTCTGCGCGGCGGCGCGGACCGATGCGGGGCAGTGATGTACTGACCGGCATTACCATTACGTTTGACGAGGCAGTACATGGCTGCAAGAAGGATATTTCCTTTGACCACGTGGAGGCGTGTGGCGATTGCCACGGCAGCGGTGCTGCCGCCGGCTCGACCGCGGAGACCTGTTCCACCTGCCGCGGTACGGGGCAGGTCACGGTGCAGCAGAACTCTCCCCTTGGCATCTTCCAGACTTCGCGCCCCTGTTCGGCGTGCGGCGGTACGGGTAAGATCATCAAGAATCCCTGCCGCAACTGCAACGGCAAGGGATATGTCAAACTGACAAAGAAACTCTCGGTTTCGATTCCCGCGGGCATTGATAACGAACAGCGCATTGCTCTGCGTGGCGAAGGCAATGCCGGCCGCAACGGCGGCGGCGCGGGGGATTTGGTGATTGAAGTGCATGTGCGCCCGCACGCGATATTTGAGCGGGACGGCAGCGACATTTACTGTGAGGTGCCGGTGACCTTCGCGCAGGCGGCACTGGGGGCAGAGATTGATATTCCCACGCTTGACGGTACCGAAAAATACACCATCGGGGAGGGCACCCAGTCGGGTACCACCTTTACCCTGCGGGGCAAGGGCGTACCGAATGTCAACCAGCCCCGTTCGCGCGGCAATCTGTACCTGACGGTGAACGTGGAAGTTCCGCGCGGGCTGAACAGCAAGCAAAAGGATCTGTTGCGGACATTTGCTGCCAGTTGCGGGGAAAGCAACAATGAAAAGAGCACGCGTTTCTTCAAGAAACTGTTTAATAAATAATAGTTCCGGCGGGGGCGCGTGCGTCCCCTCCAAAAAAGCCCCTTCCGCTTCGGCGGAAGGGGTCGTTTTTTTGAAAAAGGCACCGCCCGCCCCGCGCTTTGCGGGGCGGGCGGTGCCGGGTTTCAGCGGAGGGCAGGCACTTCGCGGTAGGCGTAATTCTTTTTCAGAATATTGCGGAAGAAGGGAATACAAAGTACCACATCGGCGCACAGCCAGGCAAAGGGGTCCGCCGCCGAAAGGGCGACAAATGCGATGGTTGGCGCGGCGGCGCTGACTGTGCCGCCCGCGACCAGCGGAGGGAGCAGCAGGCAGATCACAATGCGGGCAAAGAGTTCGCCCACCCCGGCAAGAAACACGAAAAGCGATTTTTCAATGCCCTGCACGCAACTGCGCACCACAAACAAGAAGCCAAGCAGTACCGCCGTTGCCGTGGCGGTGTAAAGATAGGCATTGCCGAACCGCACCGTGTCGGGCGTGACCTTATCCGGGCTGAGGAACAGATAGAGGTAGGCGCCGTTCCGTGAAAGCAGCAGGTTCAGCACCATGGCGGCAGCGGAGAGAATGGCCATGATGCCGAGGGTTTGCAGCGTGCCGCGGCGGATGCGCTCGGTTTCCCCCGCGCCGAGGTTCTGCGCCGTAAAACTTGTCATGGCGGTGCCGAGAGCGTTGACCGGCGTGTAGATCAGAAAATAAATCTTGTTCGCCGCACCGTAACCGTTTTGCGCCGCGTGGGAAACAATCACGCCGTCGGTCATGTCAAACGCAACCACCCCTGCCTGCATCACGATAATGCCGATGGCAAGCACCGAAAACTGCAAGCCGAGCGGAATTCCGCGCACGCTGTGTTCCCACAGTTCCCGCAGGGTGATGTGAAAATCCTCCCGTTGCAACCGTAGCGCCGGGTATTTGACAAAGGCATAGACGAAGCAGGCGGCGGCGCTGATTGCTTGCGCCAGCACCGTGGCAAACGCCGCACCGAACACGCCGAGCGAGAATGCACGGATGAAGAGAAGATCGAGAAAAATGTTCAGCACCGTGGAGAAAAAGAGGAAAAGAAGCGGCGTGGCGGAATCCCCCATGCTACGGAGAAAGGAGCAGATGAAATTGTAGAAAAACTGCGCCCCGATGCCTACAAAAATCACCGTGCAGTAGGTGTGTGCCGCCGTGTAAACCGCGGCGTTTTCGGGGGTAATGTGAATCCAGGAGAGCATGGGGTCAAGAAGAAAGAGCGCCGCGACCGTCAGCACCGCCGTCAGCAAGGCGGAGAGGTAGAGTTGAGAGACCAGAGAACGGCGCACGCCCCTCTCGTCCCGCGCGCCGAAGCGGCAGGAGGTGATGACGCAGAACCCCGCGCTTGCCCCAAAGGCAAATTGCAAGAAAATAAAGGTCAGGGCGCCCGTGTCGTTGACGCCGGCGACTTCTGCCGCCGTCAGGGTCTGCCCGACAATGGCAGCATCACTGATGGTATAGACCTGTTGCAGAAGATAGGAAAGAATGATGGGCAGAGAGAAGCGGAGAATGGTTTTCCAACAGGAACCGCGCGTCAGATCGACCGGCGAAAACAGGGCGCGGATGCCGCGGGGGGAGGGGAGTTTTTCCATAAGCAATGCCTTCTTTTTTTGATCGTGCCGCTATTATAGCCGAAAGCCCCGCCGCTGTCAAGAGGCGGGGGCGACTTTTTTCGTGAATTTCCGGAAAACGATTGACAATGCGGGAAAAAAGAGTTACAATGGTGGATATTCGCTGACGATGACAGAAAGGATTTCCTCTGATGAAGATAGAAGGAAAACGGGCAGTGCTTTCCTATACGCTGCTCTTTACGTTTTTGTATTTTACCAGCTATCTGACCCGCATCAATTATGCCGCGGTCATTACCGAAATGGTTGCGGTGGAAGGGGTGCAGAAATCGCTTGCCTCCCTTGCCCTTACCGCCAGTGCGGTGACCTACGGTTGCGGGCAGTTGCTCAGTGGTTTTCTTGGCGACCGGGTGGAGCCGAAACTCCTGATTTTTGCAGGGCTGCTGACCACCATCACCATGAACCTGCTGCTTCCTTTTGCCCCCTCCCCCTATGTTATGGCGGTGATCTGGGGGGTCAACGGCGTGGCACAGGCGTTTATGTGGCCGCCGCTTGTCAAGATCATGTCCTCCCTGTTCTGCAAGGAGGATTATAACCGCGCCTGCGTGGTGGTTTCCTTTGGTTCCTCGCTCGGTACCATGGCGGTCTATCTGCTTGCCCCTCTCTGCATTGCACTCGGTGGCTGGCGATTTATTTTCTATGCGTCTGCCGCCTGCGCACTGCTGATGGCGGTGGTCTGGCTGTGGCGCTGCCCCCGTGTGCAGGCGCCGGCAACGGAGGTGTCCGCCGCACCGCAGGAGAAGGCGCGCCTTTCCTTCGGAATCTGTGCGCTTCTTGGCGCGGTGATGCTTTCCATCGCCCTGCAGGGGGTGCTGCGGGACGGCGTAACGACCTGGACGCCCTCGTATATCACCGAGACGTTCCATCTCGATAACAAAGTTGCCATTCTGACGATGGTGGTCATGCCGATTTTCAGTATTCTGACCATCCAACTCACCTCTTTGATCTACCGTCGGCTGATTCATTTGGAACTGCTCCTTGCCGGGGTGATGTTTGCCGTCGGTTTTGCCGCAGGGCTTGCTCTCTACCTGACAAACGGCATCTCCCCCGTTCTTTCGGTCCTGTTTGCCGCTGTGCTGATCGGCTGTATGCACGGGGTCAACTGGGTGCAGACCTGTATGGTACCCCCGACTTTTGCCCGCTTCGGCAACATTTCCTTTGTTTCGGGACTCCTGAATTTTTCTACCTATATCGGTAGCGCGGCTTCGGCTTACGGCATTGCCGCGTTTTCCGAGCGGTGCGGTTGGAATGCTACGCTCCTGCTCTGGAGCGGGGTGGCGCTTCTCGGTGCGCTTCTCTGCCTTTCGCTTGTCGCCGTCTGGGGGCGCTTCAAAAAAGAAAACCCCGCGGCATGAAAAAAAGATCCCTCTCACCGGTGAGAGGGATCTTTTTTTTCACAGCAGGCTCATGTCCGCCGCCTGCTCCTTGTGGGAGCGGATGTATTTGGTCCATTTGATAAAGCCGTAGGTGGTGTTGGTGAGGTATGCTGCCTTCAGAACCAGCAGAACCCACTGCGCCGAGAGGATGTTGATGGCAGCCTCCAGCAGCGCGCAGATATACCACGCAATCCACTGTTCCCGGAAGCGCAGGAGAATGAATACGCCGTTGCAGATGCCCACTGCCGTGGCGCAGGCGTCCAGGTAACAGACAATGTTCTCCAGCGTTTCGTTGCCGCCGAACAGGTCGGTGGTGATATCCAACCCCGAAAGCAGCCAGCCGACCAGTACCGTGAACGCGACAATGCCGCAGATGACAAGCACCGCCGCCAGCCCGGAGAGTTTCCGCACCCGCGTGACCTCCCCTTCCATGCGGTCGGGGTGCCGGTGCCAGTTCACAAAACTGATGATGTCAATCGGCAGCCAGAAGAAAAGGGTGGACGCCATGGTGGCGAACCGATAGGAGAGCAGCAGGCAGATGGCAATTTCGGTCAGTTCGACAAAGACCGAGACAATAAAATTCCACTTTGACTGCTTCGAGATCAGCAACTCGCACAGCACATTGAGAAAGGTGTCGGCAAGGTAGAGCGCCATAATCAGACCGCCGTTGATGCCGTTGACATCCTCCTCGGGGAAGAGCACCGCCACGGTGCCCGCCAGAATCAGAACCGTAAAGAACCAGATTTTTTCGTAGGTCGAAAAATAGTGCCAAAGATCCCGAACCCGTTCGGAAAAAGGTTTTTTAGTTACAGAGGTATTCATAAAAGTTTCCTTTCAGTGTAATTTCTTCAGTGTAATTTCTTCAGTGTAATTTCTTCAGTGTAATTTCTCGGGGGCAATCAGCCCCGCGTCCATCATTTTTTGCAGCGACATCAGAATGCCCAGTTTGGCGTGGTACCAGGTCAATCCACCCTGAAAGTAGATGGCATAGGGCGGGCGGATCGGACCGTCGGCGCTGAGTTCGATGGACGAACCCTGCACAAACGCGCCGGCTGCCATAATGACTTCATCGCCGTACCCCGGCATTGCCCATGGCTCGGGGCGCACATAACTGTCTACCGGCGCCGCCGCCTGAATACCGGTGCAGAACGCGCACATTCCTTCGCGGGAGCCGAGTTCCACTGCCTGAATGATGTCGTGGCGCTCTTCTTTTCCGTCCGGCACCACACGGAACCCGAGGCGTTCATAGACATTGGCGGCAAATACCGCCCCTTTCACCGCGCCGGCAACCACCGTCGGTGCAAAGAAGAAGCCCTGATAAAAGGCGGGCAGAATCCCGAGGTTCGCCCCCACCTCCTGTCCCATACCGGGTGCGCTGAGGCGGAAGGCGCAGCGCTCCACGCACGTTTTCGTGCCGCAGATGTAACCGCCGACCGGGGCAAGTCCGCCACCCGGGTTTTTGATGAGGGAGCCGACGATCATGTCCGCCCCGACATCGGAGGGCTCGCGCTCTTCCACAAATTCGCCGTAGCAGTTATCCACCATGCAGATCAGCGACGGCTTGATGCTCTTGACAAACGCAATCAGCCGCCCGATCTCCTCTACCGAGAAGGAGGGACGGGTCTGGTAGCCCTTCGAGCGCTGAATGGTGACCAGTTTGGTCTTTTCATGGATGGCAGCGCGGATGCCTTCGTAGTCAAAACTGCCGTCCGGAAGAAGATCCACTTGCCGGTAACTGACGCCGTATTCCTTCAGGGAGCAGGGGGAGGGGCGGATGCCGATGACCTCCTCCAGCGTATCGTAAGGTTTGCCGACCGGCGAGAGCAATTCGTCCCCCGGCAGCAGGTTGGCGGAAAGTGCCACCGTCAGCGCATGGGTGCCGCAGGTAATCTGCGGGCGCACGAGCGCCGCTTCGGTGTGAAAGGTGTCGGCATATACCTTCTCCAGCGTTTCCCGCCCCATATCGTCAAAGCCGTAGCCGGTCGTGGCAGCAAAACAGCTTGCCCCCACGCGGTTTTTCTGCATGGCGGCAATTACTTTCGCCTGGTTATATTCGGCGCGGCGGTCAATTTCCGCAAAGCGCCCGGCAAGGCCGGAAAGAATGCGCTCCCCGAATGTGAACACCGCGGGCGAAATGCCCATTTCTTCATACATTTTTTGTGTCTGATTCATCTTGTTTCCGTTTCCTCCAATTCCCGGAACACGCGCATGGCAGCATCGTGCATCAGTTCCGGTCGCGTAATAATCAAGCCGCTTCGGTCATCTCCCAGCACCAGCAGCGTATCTCCCGCATGAATGCCGAACAGATTGCGCGCCTCCTTCGGGATGACAATCTGCCCTTTTTCCCCGACCTTCACCGTGCCGAAAATATGCCGTCCGCCGGGAACGCCGAGAACGTGTTTGCTGTTTTTCACACCGTACCTCCCGGTAGTTATACTTTTCCAACTTGTATGACCGCAACAGTATAGCACGAATCCTTCGGAATGTCAAGAAAAATCGGCGTAATTTGCGCCGATTTTTCTTGAAAACCCGAAAAATATAGGGTATCATGCGGATAGGGTATCATGAGGAAAAAGGGGGCGGCGACAGGGTATCCGAGCCGACCAGACAGGTGGCGCCCCGGCATATAAAAACCCGGCACCGCAACTTTCGTTGCGGTGCCGGGTTTTTCGGGTTATTCGATGAGTCCGCTTTCCTTCAGCAGGATTTCGATGTCGGTGCCGCGCACCTTTTTCATCACAATCTTCAGAAGTTCTTTTTCCTTGAAGGAAAGTTTGATGTCGGTGATCGGCTTTTTGTCGATGGCGTAGTAGCAGGCGCGCAGCAGCTCCCGCACATCGTATTTGCTGCCCCAGACCTCGGGCACGCCGCGGTCAATGTCAAGAAGTGTGTAGACCGATTCCATGCCGGTTCGCATCGAATACTCGGTTGTGAAGATGGTGTCACGGGGCGTTTCGGCAAACTGACCGATAAACGCAAAGTTCACCGCGCCGTCGGGCACGACCTTCGGGCGGTCGGATTCTTTCCGCGGCTGGAAGAAGGCGTTGATATACGGCATGAAACAGGTGGTGGTGTTACAGGCGTCTTTTGCCAGAGTTTCGATCCGGTCGTCCGGCACGCCGATGTGGTAGAGCCACTCGCGGCAGACTTCCTCACCCGTGCAGTCCCGCATTGCCTTTTTCACATAGTTGCCTTCCCGGTCGGTGTGCAGCGAATACAGCCAGACCAGCACCATATTCTTATCCTGGGAGCGGAACTGCGGCTGGCGGTTGATCGTCCAGGAGAGGTACCAGTTCTCGGTGCTGTCCTTGACCGTGACAATGCCGCCCGTGGTGACTTTGCCGGCGCGCGGGTCACGTTGGCAGACGTTCATGATGTGGCGGATCACCTCTTCATCGGATGTGGCAACGGTGGCGCTCATCCAGTTGGTGGCATTTACATCGCCGCAGAAGGCGTCGGGGTTGCCGTACTCTCCGTTCTTTGCCTGCGCGGCAATGGCTTTCCACATATCCCACGATTCACCCGCCCCGTTCTTCACGCGGGAGAGATCGGGCGCGTGGTTCTGGTCGCCGTAGCAGGAGGTGTCCGTGCAACATCCGTTGGTGATGAACACCAAATCCTCCTCCAACAGGTCGATGGTGGCTTCCTTGCCGTCCTTCTGATAGACAATCTGCTTTGCCACTTTCCGCCCGTTCGTGTCGTCAATGATGACGTTTTTCACGTCCATACCGTATTCGATCTGTACACCGTGGGATTCGAGATACTTCACAAGTGGCAGAATCATACTCTCATACTGGTTATACTTGGTGAACCGCAGCGCGCTGAAGTCGGGCAGCCCGTCAATGTGGTGCACATAGCGGCAGAGGTAGCGCTTCA
>CAKSLR010000012.1 GCA_934467435.1 uncultured Eubacteriales bacterium
TTCTGCCATACTGTAGTTCCTCCGCAAACCGTAAGCATACACTGCCCATATACCGTTTCTCCCGCAAATGGGGTGCTTTTCCCGAGGGAAAGAAATTCTTCCGTGCGCAGCACGTAGGGGTCACCTATCTCAAACACCGTAAAATCCCCCCGCCCCGGCGGCAGCCCGAAACGGCGGCGCGGGGCTTCGGAAAGCAGGGTTGCGAGTCGTTTGGGCGTCAGAAGCCCCGTTCGGACCAGGTGGGTGTATAGCAGCGAAAACGCGCACTCCAGCCCCACAATGCCGAAGCGGGCATCTGCCAGTCCCCCCGCCTTTTCCGCCGCACTGTGCGGGGCATGGTCGGTGGCAATTATGTCAATCGTACCGTCAAGCAATCCCGCAAGCAGCGCCTCCCGGTCATCCTTCCCGCGCAGCGGCGGGTTCATCTTGAAACAACCGCGATCTGCAAGGTCATCTTCACACAGCAAAAGATAGTGCGGAGCCGTCTCGCAACTCACATCCAGCCCGCTCTTTTTGGCTTCCCGGATGAGCGCCACGCTTTCTTTTGAAGAAATGTGGCAGGCATGGTACCGCGCCCCGGTTTTTGCCACCAGATCCAGGTCACGTGCGAGTTGGCGGTATTCGCTCTCCGACGGAATTCCGACCAGACCATGGGCGCGGGCATAGGCGCCGTCGTGAACACAGCCGCCCGGGGCAAGGAGGCTCTCGTCCTCACAGTGTGCGGCAATCAGCTTTCCGACTTTTTTTGCCTCCTGCATGGCGGCAAGCATCATCGTCTCCCGCTGCACACCCCGTCCGTCGTCCGAAAAGGCGCAGACATCCGGCGCCATTGCCGCAAAATCCGCAAGCGCTTCCCCCCGCTCCCCGCGGGTGATGGCGCCGTAGGGGTAAACCGGAATTACGGCATCCCGCGCGATGACGGCAAGTTCCGCCCCGAGCGTCTCTTTCCCATCGGGAACGGGAGAAAGATTCGGCATGGCGCACACCGCGGTATAACCGCCGTGCGCCGCCGCCAAAGTGCCGGTACGAACGGTTTCTTTATAAGAAAAACCCGGTTCCCGCAAGTGCACATGCACATCGCAAAAACCGGGCATAAACAAATAATTTTCAAAGGAAAAAGGGAAAGACGACGCCTGCCGCCCCTTTTCATAAAGCATTGCCGCGTCCATCGGGCTGTTTTTCTTCTGTTTTCCCATGGGCTGCCTCCTTTTTCGGGTATAAAAAAATCCTGCCGTTACCGGCAAGAGTGCAACCGAAAACAGACAGCGCCCCCGGGACACTCTCCGCAAAAGAAGAACGGCTCCACAATCTTGCCGGTCTCTCGTACCGACTTAAAAACTGCTACCTTGCACACAGTATAGCAGGTATGCGCAAAAATGTCAAGAGGTTTTCGGGAAAAGGCAAAAAAAGTTTCCCGGCGGCAATGCCGCCGGGAAACCATCGGTCAGTGGTTGATTTTATACTTGGTGCCCTGTGGCGTATCTTCCAGCACCACCCCGCGGGCAAGCAGGTCGGCGCGGATGCGGTCTGCCTCGGCATAATTTTTCGCCTTCTTGGCAGCGGCACGGGCAGCAATGGCATCTTCAATTTCCTTTCGCAAGGCGTCATCCCCCCCCTCCGTACGCGCAAAACCGAAAAGTCCGGTCATTTCATCAAGAACGGCTTTTCCCTGTGCAACGGCAGCGCGGGAAGCGGGGTGTTCCCCGTTGACGGCGGCGTTCAGTTCCCGCACCAGGTCAAAGATGGCGGCAATTCCCTCGCCGGTATTGAAATCGTCATCCATCGCGGCAATCATCTTCTCCCGCGTTGCGGCAAAGCGGGCAAGCATATCTTCTTCCCCGGCGCGCAGCGCCTCATCCTTTGCGTTGCGGAGGAAGAAATTCACCGCATCCACACAGTTGAAAATCCGATCCAGGGCGGCGCGTGCCTGCTCAATGATCTCTTTTGAGAAATTGATGGGGCTGCGGTAATGCGAGGAAAGGATAAAGAAACGGATGGGCAAGTAGCCGTACTGCTCCGCAATCTCCCGCACGGTAAAGAAGTTGTTGAGAGATTTGGACATTTTGCGGTTATCGATATTGATGTAACCGTTGTGCAGCCAGTAGTGGGCAAACGGTTTTCCCGTGCAGCACTCGGACTGCGCGATTTCATTTTCATGATGCGGGAAGATCAGGTCCTGCCCGCCGCAGTGAATATCAATCGTATCCCCGAGAAAACGGCGCACCATGGCAGAACACTCAATGTGCCAGCCGGGTCGCCCCTTGCCCCAGGGGGAATCCCACGAGGGTTCTCCCGGCTTTGCCGCTTTCCAGAGGGCAAAGTCAAGCGGGTCTTCTTTCTTTTCCGACACGTCAATCCGCGCGCCGGATTCGAGATCCTCAATCAGCATCCCCGAAAGTTTGCCGTAGTCCCGGAAAGAACGGGTGCGGAAATACACATCCCCGTCCACAGGGTAAGCATGCCCGTTCTCCACCAGGGTCTTAACAATGGAAAGAATCATGTCGATGTTATCGGTGGCAAGCGGATGCACCGTCGCATGGCGCACGCCAAGTCCCTCCGCATCCGTAAAATACTCACGGATATAGCGGGCGGCAATCTCCTGATACCCGACCCCTTCCTCATTGGCACGGCGAATCACTTTATCGTCAATGTCGGTAAAATTCTGAACGAATTTCACCTCATACCCGCGGTATTCGAGGTAACGCCGCAGCATATCAAATACCACAAAACAGCGGGCAGTGCCGACGTGAAAATAGTTATACACGGTCGGACCGCAGGCGTACATTTTCACCCGCCCTGCTTCCAGTGGCACAAATTCTTCTTTTTTTCCGGACATGGTATTGTAGAGTTGCATGAGAATCCTCTTTCATCCGTCATTTTTCCATAACAAACTTTATTATAGCACGTTTTTTCGGGGTCTGTCAAGCACCCTGCCGGCAAAAAAGCGTTTATTTGCGAAAAAGTGCAACACCCCCCATAAAAAGCAGAAGAAACCCGAGTGACGTACGAAGGACCGCAGCATCGGTCACCACGGCAATGCCGCTGCCGAGCCACGCGCCTGCCGCGCCGAAAAGCACCACCATGCAAAGGATGGGAAGCGACACTTTTCCGCGTTGCAGATGCACAAGGAGCGCCGCGCCAAGCGCAAATACAAACGCGCCGAGGTTCAGTGCCTGCGCCGCAAGTTGCCCCATCCCGTCTCCCGCGGTGAGATAGACGATCAGCAATCCTCCCGCACCGACCCCGAGCCCCCCGAGTGCCCCGATCAGAAAGGTTACGACCACATCTGTAAAAACCATGCAATTACCCCCGAGAGTCTGGCGCCGGAATAAAGAAGCAGCAACCCGAACAGCCGCCGCAGCCACCGCGTCGAAAGGCGGGAAAAGAGGAATGCCCCCGTCACCCCGCCCGCGGCGGCGGCAAGCGCAAAGCGCGGAAAATCCGCCGCAGGAAAACCGCCCCCGTGCCCGTAGATTGTGACCGAAATCAAAGAAAAAACAAACACCCCCGCCGAGCTGATCACAAAGATTTCTTTCCCGTGCCCGGGCGAAAGAAGGGCGCTGAGAGCAAAAATCAAAACCATGCCTCCTCCCGTACCGAGAAGACCGTTCAGCGTACCTGCCAAAAACGCAGCGCCCGCCAGAAGGGTGGCGCGGCGAAAATCATCTGCAACGGTATAACCCAGCCTTTTTACGTCTTTTTCTCCGTGGAACGGGAAAGTCTCTTCCATGCTCCTCCTTCGCCCCGCAACTTTCTTCCCGATATTTTTTGTCGGGGTATTGCTTTTTTTCAGTATTTTTGGTATGATATATATAATATAACCCGAGCGATTGACACTATGCCGGCATCATGCCGGTTTTTCGGATAAATGCATGTATGGCTGTGCCTGCCTTTTTCGGGAAAGGCAGGGAAAAACAAAGGAGAAGTCATGTTGACAAGAGAAGAAAAAAAACAACGTGCCGCGGCGGAAAACGAACGCCGCATGGCAGAAGAACAAAGCCGCACCGCCGAAGCGCGGGAGCGGGAAATCCACGCCCGCAGCAAGGAAAAGATGATGCGCCGGCAGGCAAGAATGGATGAGGCGGATCTGCGCGCCGAAGAGGCAGAACGAAAACTGGAAAACCGGGCGCGGGCAAGGCACCTGCGCGAGATCCGCGCCGCGGAAAAGGACGAAAACCGCCGTTCCCGCGCGGCATACCGGGAAACGCACCCCGGCTTTTATGACCCCAACCTGAAACTGCACAGCGTGATTGCCGTGCTGCTTTCGCTCGGCGCGGTATTTATCATTCTGAGTTTTCTTTTACGGGGCGAGGTGGGTGCAGCGGGCAACGCCGTGGCAAACGCCCTGCTCGGCTGCTTTTCGTATGCCGCTTACCTCATTCCCGTTTTCATGCTGGTACATGCCGCTCTGTGGCGGGCGGACGTGCGGAACCGCGCGCTTTTGCCGAAGGCAATTGCGTTCCTGCCTGTTCTGCTGATTTCCGCCACGCTTGCCGCGGTGTATTCCCCGCTCTCCGTCGGAATATCGGCGGGGGAGGCGTATCTTGCCGGCATCCGTTACACGGGTGGCGGCTCGGTCGGCGCCTTTCTTGCCGACAAACTGACGCACAGCATCGGAACGGCGGGCGTTTTGTTGCTTGCCGCGCTGATTTATCTGTTCTTTTTGGCACTGTATTTCCGCAATCTGATCCGCGCCCTGTACGTACGGGCACACCGCGGCATTCGGGAGCGGATGGTCGCGCGTGCCAAGGCGCGGGATGAGGAGCGTGAACGCCGCCGTGCGGAAAAAGAAGATGCCCGCCGGATGCGGGAAGAAGATCGCCTTGCCGCAAAAGAAGAAAAAGAAGCGGCGCGCCGCCGCACCAGGGAGGAGCGGGAAAACGACCGCCTGCGTGCAAGAGAAGAATGGGAAGGGCGCCATGCCCGCCTGACGGAAAGAGAACCCGGCGACCGCATACCGCGGCAAACGGACGAGCGGCTTGCCGCACGAACATCCGGCACGGTGGCACGGGTATCGGAACCGTTACCGCCCGAAAAGACTCCTGCACCGGAGGGAGCGCAAGCCGCCTTCCCCACACGCCAAAACGGCGATTCCCCTGCCGACCGCGTACACCTGCAAACGCCCACGGCAAAGAGGGAGACAAGTTCCCCTACCGAGCGGCGCCGCAGTCTGTTCCGGGATCTGGAAGAAGACCCCACCGCCCCCGTCGAAAATACAACCGGGCGGGATGCCGCACGGCGGCTCTTTGACTTCAATCATATGCCGCCCCCCTCTTCTGCGGATGAATACGGACGGATGTTTGAAACGCCCGCCCGCCGCGAAGCCGCCGCCAAGGATTCCCGCAACCGCCACGCAACGACCGACATCATGCGGAACGTGGAAGGCGATTACAGTGCCCTGACACTGCCGATTTCCAACGAAAGCCTTGACCCCGTGCGGGTAGCCATGACCGGCGTGATCCCGACCCCGCAGAACGAAGAGAAAAAAAGCGAGGCAGAACCGAAGAAATCCGCCCTCGGCAATTCCCCGCTCGGTAGGTTGATGCGCCGGCAGGCGGCTGCCCCGCCGATGGATGACACCCCCGAAGGGCGCGGTATGTCCTACTTCCGTAAAATCGCCGTCAACGCCGGCGAACAGGCACGCCCGGACGGCGACCGTCCCTTTGTGCACCCCGACATTAACCCTGCCCCCCGTCGTGTGACGGCGATTCCCTCTCACCCGCAAAACACGAGAGAAATCCCTCCCGACCCGCCGATGGAGGAGGTGGACTCTTTTTTAGAAGATGACGACGACGTTTCTTCTGCGGAGGACGTCCGTCGTGACGAACCGACCATGCCGCCGCTTGCCGACGGTACTCCCCGAAATGACAACCCCTTTCATCCGCAGAACAACGCGCGTTTCCGCTCCGCGGCACCCGAGCGCCCCACTTCTTTTTCCTATACCGGCGTGCACGACCCCCGCGCATTTGCCCCGCCCGCCGATATGCCGCGCCCGAACCCGCAACCGCAGGTAGCGCAGCGCCCTGCAACGCCTGAGGGGAATATGCGCCCCATAGTTCCCGCACCGAAGAAAGAAAAAGCCCCCTACCGTTTTCCCCCCATTTCGTTGCTTCTCCCACCCGACCCGGTCGATGAAAGCAATATTGCGTCGGAAGTGCAGGCAACGGCGGAACGGCTCGTTTCCCTGCTGGATAATTTCAAGGTCCGCACCCAGATTACCGGCTACTCGCGTGGTCCGCGTATCACACGGTACGAGGTCGTACCCGATGCGGGCGTGCGCGTCCGTTCCATTACCGCTTTGATTGACGATATCTGCATGAGTTTGAAAACCGATGGCGTGCGGATTGAATCCCCGATTCCCGGCAAGTCCGCGGTCGGGGTGGAGGTGCCGAACGAAGTGCCTTCCCTCGTCCGTCTGCGGCAGATGCTGGATACTCCCGCTTTCCGCGATGCGCCCGAAAAAACCATGGTATGCCTTGGCAGCGACGTGGCGGGAAAACCGGTTTACTGTGACCTTGCGAAAATGCCACACCTTTTGGTGGCGGGCGCAACCGGTATGGGGAAATCGGTCTGCATCAACAGCATCATTGCCAGCCTGCTTTACAAAGCAACGCCGGACGATGTCCGCATGATTATGATCGACCCGAAAAAGGTTGAATTCAGTATGTACGCCGGCATTCCGCACCTTTTGGTGCCGGTGGTGACCGACCCGAAGAAAGCGGCAGGCGCCCTTTCGTGGGCGGTCAGCGAGATGGAGCGCCGCTACGGTCTGATTGACCAGGCGGGCGTTCGGAACATCAAGGGCTATAACGCCTATGTTGCCGAGACCGGAAACGGCGAACGGCTGCCGAAAATCATCATTATTATTGACGAGTTGCATGATCTGATGATGTCGGCAAAAGACACGGTGGAAACCTCGATTGCCCGGATTGCGGCAAAAGCCCGTGCAGCGGGGATTCACCTGCTGATCGGCACCCAGCGCCCGTCGGTGGACGTCATCACGGGTACCATCAAAGCCAACATTCCTTCCCGTATCGCGTTCCATGTTTCCTCGCAGGTCGATTCCCGCACCATTCTGGACTACGCCGGGGCAGAAAAACTGCTGATCAACGGTGATATGCTCTTTGCCTCGGTCGGTACGCCGAAACCGCAGCGGGTACAGGGTGCCTTCGTTGATGATAAGGAAATCGAACGCGTGGTCACCTACCTGAAAGAGAACAACGAGGTCGATGAAGAAGCGGGTGAAGAGATCATGGCGGACATCGAACGTGAGGCGGAAAAATGTGACCCGCAGAAAAACTCCTCCGCAGCGGAGGAGGGCGGTGCGAATGCCCCGCGCGACGAAGACGACCATCATCTGCAATGGAGCGCGTTGGAAGTCGGCTTCAATTACGGCAAACTCTCCACTTCCCTTTTGCAGCGCAAACTTTCCATCGGCTACGGGAAAGCGGCGAAAATCCTGGACGCGCTCTACGAACAGGGGTATATCTCGGCACAGGACGGTGCCAAGCCGCGTGAATTGCGCATCACGCAGGAGGAGTTCCGGGAGCTCAAACTGCGCGCCGTAGAAGAAAGCGGCGGCAGCACACTCAACCATTAAAATACGGGTGCCGCCGATGGCGGCACCCGAAAACAAGACAGGCGGACAACTGCCGCAGGAGGCTTTTTTATGATCATTCACGAAGAAAAAGAAAGAGAGGCGCTTTTGCGCCTTGCCATGCAGAAGGGGTACGAAAATCACCGGGTACTGGATATTCCGTTTCTGCAGCATGAGTTGACGGTCGGACTGGAAAAAGCGATGACGATTCTTGAAGAACTCAAGAACCGTGAGTTGGTTTCCGCCCCGGAAGAAGGAGAAAAAGAGTGGCACATCATCCCCGCCCGTGCGGTGTGGGAAGCCCAGATTCTTGCCGAGGACGCAAAAGGGAAAGCCCCTGCCGAAAGCGATGATTCCGGAGACGAACTGACAAAAGGGCTCGGTGACGGAGACGAGGAAGGCGGCGACCCGGTGGTTTATGTCCTGCTTGCCGAGGGATTTGAGGAAATTGAGGCACTGATGCCCGTGGATATTCTGCGCCGGGCAGGATTACCCGTCTTTACGGTCGGTATGACCAAAAAAGAAGTGACCGGGGCGCACGGCGTACGCGTGACCGCCGACCTGACCGCGGACGAAGCCAACGACCGCATCGGTCTGCTCATTTTGCCGGGCGGAATGCCGGGGGCAAAGAACCTGGATGAATCCCCCTTCACCAACTATTTTATCAGCCGGGCGCAGACCGACCACGGCAGGCTTGCCGCCATCTGCGCCGCCCCCATGGTGTTGGGCAAGCGCGGACTGCTCTACGGTCTGCGGGCAACCTGTTACCCCGGGTTTGAGCAATACCTGCGCGGTGCCGCCTATGAAGCCGACCGCCGGGTGGTGACCGATGATAACATTACCACCGCTGCCGGCATGGGCGTTGCCACGGAATTTGCCATGGAACTGGTTCGCCTGGTATGCGGAAAGCGCGCCGCCGCCAAACTGGCGGAGGACGCGATCTTCCCTCCGGCGGAAAACTGAGCCGCGAACGGCAAACGGAAACACCGAGAAGGAGTTTGCAAATGGATATCAAAGCAAAAAAGACCGAGTTGCGGGAAGAATATCTTGCCCGCCGCGCGGCGCTGCCGGAAGAAGAGCGGGCAAGACGGGACGGACAGGTATGTTCGTTGATTCTCGCCTCTGCCTCTTACCGCTATGCCGAAACCATTCTGGCGTATGCCCCGCGGGAAAACGAAATTGACATTCGTCCCGCGCTTGCGGAAGCGTTGCGTGCCGGGAAACGTCTTGCCCTCCCCCGCTGCGAGGGGGAACACCAGATGACCTACCGTTATGTAGAAGACCTCTCCCACCTTGTCCCCGGTGCCTACGGCATTGCCGAGCCGGATGCCGATGCGCCGATGTTTGAAGAAGATGCCGGCCACTCGGTCCTGTGCCTGGTTCCCGGCGTGGTGTTTGATGTACACGGCTACCGTATCGGTTACGGCGGCGGGTATTATGACCGGTTCCTGCACCGGTTTCATGGGTCGGTTGCCGGCGTGATTTATCGCGATTTTATTCTCCCCTCTCTTCCCTACGGGCGGTTTGATCTTGCCTTACCGGTCATGCTGACCGATGCCGGCGTTGTGCGCGCCAAATAAGGAGTGTGTCCTTTTTATGATTGTCGGGAACCATAAGACCTTTGTCGCATACCGCTGCCCGCATTGCGGCGGTGGCGTGGTCGGCGTGGCGGGTGATGTTCTGCTTGCCGGCGGCAGAGTGCTGAAACTGAAATGCCCCTGCGGGGAAAGCAGCATGAGTCTTGCCGAGGCGGATGCCGAGCACCTGCGGCTGACCGTTCCCTGCCTGCTTTGCGGCAGCGAGCACCGCTTTTTGGTATCGCGGCGCGTTTTTTACGCGCGGGATCTGTTCCTGCTCAACTGTCCCTACAGCAATCTGGATATCGCATTTATCGGAGATGAGGACAAGGTGAGCGCAGCACTGGAAGAAAACGAAAAGGAGCTGCACCGCCTGTTTGCGGATGCAGGACTTGCCTCTCTTTCCCGCCTGCACCAAAAAGATCCCAGTGCGGCGCTGCTGCCGGACGTGGGTGTGCTTGACATCATCCGTTTTTTAGTGGAAGACCTTTCGGACGAAGGAAAGGTTGAATGTCCGTGCGGGAGCGGCGTATATGAAACGGAACTGGTACCGCGCGGCGTGCGCGTGTTTTGCGAGGGGTGCGGTGCGGAGTATATCTTCCCCGTCAACAGTGTTGAGGCGGCGCAGGATTTTCTTTCCTGCGATCACCTGACCCTTCATCTTCCGCAAAGCGAATCTCACTGAAAAAACGGGCGGCAGATGATTCTGCCGCCCGTTTCAGCGCCTGCCGAGAAAGGTGAGAATGCCCCGGTAAATCCCCTCGGCAAATAAATCGGGGCGGGATGCCATCAGAGACGCATCTCCCGGGTTGGTGATAAACCCGATCTCCGACAGCACCGCCGGCATGGCGGTGCGCCGCAGAACATAGAGCCCGGGGCGGGCAATCACACCGCGGTTCCGTAGCCCCGTTACATCGGCAAGTTGCCCTCCGATGGCAAGCGCAAGCCGATACGCCGTTCCCACCGTTTGATACACCAGCTGTTCACTGCCCGATGCCGCCGGATTCTCCGCCGCGTTGGTATGAATACTGATAAAATAATCCGCTCCCCAGGTATTGGCATCCTGTACCCGCAGTGCCAGGCTGCTTGCGTTGCTCTGCCCGATCTGGGTCTCGGGCGTGGGGCGGGAAAGGCGCACGGTGAAACCACCGTCTGCTTCCAGCAGTGCAGCAAGTTCAAACCCGACGGTGTATGTAATATCCTGTTCCCGCAGACCGTTCCCCTCCGCGCCCGAGTTGGGGCTTTTCGGATTGTGTCCCTGGTCAATGTAAATTCTGACTGCCATCTTTCTCTCCTTATGCTGCCGTGCGGCAGACCGCACTCTGCTATCATACTATGCGAAAAGAAGGTTTTTGTGAATGAACGAACTGCAACGCATTCTCGGATTTGTGCGCCGGGCGCTGGATGACTACCGCATGATTGAAGCCGGCGACCGCGTCGCCGTCGGTGTTTCTGTCGGTAAGGATTCTCTGACCCTGCTCACGGCACTGTGCGAGGTACGGCGGTTTTACCCCATTCCGTTTGATGTCTGCGCCATTACGGTAGATATGGGCTTTCCCGGTACGGATTTTTCCCCGGTCGCCGCTTTCTGCGCGTCTCTCGGGGTGGAATACCGCGTGGTAAAAACCGATATTGCCGAGATCGTATTCGACATCCGCCGGGAAAGCAATCCTGTTCCCTCTGTGCCAAAATGCGTCGTGGCGCGCTGCACCATGCTGCGGCGGAAATGGGTTGCCGTAAGGTAGCGCTCGGGCACCACTTTGACGATGTGGTGGATACCTTTATGCTGAACCTGTTTTTTGAAGGGCGGCTTGGGTGTTTTTCCCCAGTCACCTACCTTTCCCGCGCCGGGCTGACCCTGATCCGCCCCTTGCTTTACGCGCAGGAAAAAGATATTCTCTATTACGTCCGGCACGCCCCCGCGCTGCCGGTGCTGCCGTCCCCCTGCCCCGAAAACCACGCCACAGAACGGGAAAACATGAAACACCTGTTACATGATCTGGAAAAGAAATACAAAGGGCTGCGGCACCGCATTTTCGGCGCCCTGTGCCGCGGGGAACTGGACGGATTCCATCCCGAAGGAGAAAGTCGCTGAAAAAAGAGGCGCCATCCGAGCATCGGATGGCGCCTCATTTTTCAGGATTCGGTTTCGGCAAAGGCAAGTAGCGCTTCCCGTTCATTGGGCACGGTGCCGTCCAGCACCGCTGCCAGCAGGCGGCGCAGGCAAAGCCCGAGCGCCTTTCCCTCGGGAATCCCCGCACAAAGCAGATCCCGCCCGTTGACGGCGAGATCGGCAAGCGAGCAGCAGACGCCCGCTTTCTGTATCCCGGCAAGACACAAAAGCGCCTCTTCCGCCTGTCGGGCATCCGTTTCGTCTTGCCGTGTGCGTGCCATCGCCAGATGCATCTCTAAAAGTCGACCGGCATCGGGAAACCCGACATTTGCCGCCAGACGGCGGAGATCCCGTTCCCCGCCCTGCCACGGATCCTCCGCATGCGCCAGCAGTTTTTTCACGGTATCTCTGGTGTGACGGTCACTGCGCAGCCCGTCCAGAATGGCACCGGCTTCCTCTGCCCGGTCTCCCCGGAATGCAAAAAGGAACGCCGCCCAGCGCAAAAGCGGATCCCCCGGCAGTGCATCTACGAGCATCGGCGTTTCCGGCAGCAGAGAAAGCCCCGGCACCGCAAGGGTAAGCGACGCCGCCTCTTCCTGCAAAATCCGCCCGGCGGCGACGCCGCAAAGCAGTTTTTCCACCTCTTCCCGTACCCGTTCCCGGGAGATGGAAGAAAGGAGCGGCGCGTGGCGCCGCGCCTCGGCGGCGGTGTTTTCATCCAACGAAAAATCAAGGGTTGCGGCAAAACGGAACGCCCGCAAAACGCGCAGCGCATCCTCACGGAACCGACGTCCCGGTTCCCCCACCGCACGGATACACCGTGCGGCGATGTCGGCAGCCCCCCCTGTATAATCCACAATTCCTCGCGCCGGGTGGTAGGCAATGGCGTTCATCGTAAAATCCCGGCGGATGACATCCTCCCGCAGCCCCGTGGCAAACGTCACCGCGTCCGGGTGGCGGTTATCCCGGTACCCCCCGTCAATCCGATAGGTGGTAATCTCCAGCGGCATGCCGCCAACAAGCAGGGTAACCGTACCGTGACGGATGCCGGTATCGATCAGTTTTTCTCCGGCAAACAGACGGTGCACCTCGTCCGGCAGGGCAGCGGTGGTCATATCGTAATCGTGCGGCGTCACGCCACGCAAAAGATCCCGCACGCAGCCACCGACCAGGTAAACCTCCACCCCCGCCGCATCAAAGCGGCGCATGGTGCGTAAAACTTCCTCCGGCAAGGGAAAATGCACGGGTCTTTCGCCCTTTTGCCCCATCGCTGCCACCTCCTTTCGGATTCTTTTTCTTTATTTTAACACAACCATGCCATTTTTTCAAGTCCTGCCCAAGGAACCGAGAGAGGTGTGAATATCCCCCGCCCCCATGAGAACAATCAAATCCCCCGCCCGGCAGGCATCGGCAAGGTGCGCGGTGACGTCTGCCGGCGTTTTGGCATAATGGGCACCGGGAATGGCTTCTGCCAGCGCACGGGAACTGACGTTGCCGGGGTCGTGCTCCCGAGCCGCGTAAATATCCATCAAAGTCACATCATCCGCCACCGAAAGTGCCTCGGCAAAGCGGGAAAAGAAAGCGGCGGTGCGGGTGTAGGTATGCGGCTGAAACACGCAAAAGAGTCGCCCGTGCGGCGGTGCTGCAGCGCTTTTCACCGACTCCCGCCCGGTTTCTTTGTTCAGCACCTCCCGCAGTGCGGCAAGGGAGGCGGCAATTTCGGTCGGATGGTGGGCGTAATCTTCATAAACCGCAGCCCCGCAGAAGATTCCGATGCGGCTGAGGCGGCGCGGCACGCCGGAAAACGCTGCCAGCGCCGCTGCGGCAGCGGAAAACGAAACCCCGCACACCTCTCCTACCGCCAGCGCAGCCAAGGCATTTTGCAGATTGTGGCGCCCCGGAACCGCCAACTGCACCCGCCCGCGCCGCACCCCGCGGTAACGGTAATCAAACGCATAGCAGCCTTCCTGTTCCGTCACGGCATCTGCCCGCGCATCCGAGCCGGCAAGCGTGCCGAACCGAATGATGTCCGCCCCGTCCGGAACCGTAAGGAGGGGAAGTCCCGCATCGGGCAGAATGATTGTCTCGGCACGGCGAATGTAGTCGGAAAAGGAACGCAAAAGGTGCGCCTCACTCTGAAAATAATCGGTATGTTCCATTTCGCAGTTCAGCACAACCGCCACGCGCGGGGAAAGGCAAAGAAACGAATCGCGGTATTCACACGCCTCGCAAAGAAAGATTTCCTCTCCCCCAAGGCAGTAGGTTTCGCCGGTTGCCGACAGCCCAGCGCCCGATGCCACCGTAGGCGCAAGCCCCGCATGGCGGAGGATAGCGCTTGCCATGGCGGTGACCGTACTTTTTCCGTGCATCCCTGCCACGCCGATGCGCAAAGGGTATAACCACATGAGATATCCCAGCAGATCCGCACGCGAAAAACACGGGATTCCCGCCGCCCGTGCTGCCAGCCACTCCGGGTTATCTTCCGGCAACGCCAGCGTATAAATCAGCGCCCCGGCATCGGGCGGCAGATTTTCCTTCCGATGCCCGACCGCAACCGGAATTCCCGCCGCCCGCAACCGCGCAACTCCTTCCCCCGCCTCCCGGTCCGACCCGCAAACGACAAATCCTCGCGCCTGCAGCAAAAATGCAAGCGCTTGCATCCCAACACCGCCAATCCCGACAAAAAACACGCATTTCCCGGAAAGAAAGCTCTCCCCGATCGTCTTGTGCCCCGCAAATGTATTTTCCATTGACAAAAAACCACACCTTCTTTCTGTTTTCCCGCCCCCCAAATCGCCGGAGGTTTAACAAAAGTTATACGGGCTATTACTACTGTATTCACATTTTTCCGATATACTTTTATCATCCGCAAAACCACAAATTCAATCTAACGAGGAAGGACAAAACCATGCAGATCACAGACATCAAAATCAGAAAATTCTTTGACGAGGGTCCGATGAAGGCGGTTGTTTCCGTCACATTTGACGATGCGCTTGCCGTTCATGACATTAAGGTGATTCACGCACGTGAGCGGTTTTTTATCGTCATGCCCAGCCGCAAGAACCCCGATGGTACCTATCGCGACATCGTGCACCCCATCAATTCGCAGTTCCGCACAGAACTGGAAAACGCTGTCATCGATGCTTACCACGTGCAACTTGCCGCACAGGAAGCGGAAGCCGCCGAGGAAGCGGCTATGCAGGCAGAGGCATCGCTCCTCTGATCGGCAAAGAAAACCTGCCGGGGTAAACCCCGGCGGGTTTCTTTTTCTCTCCTTTACATACGTTTTCCGGGGGAGAAAGTGGCATGAAAATTCTGATGCTGAGCGACCGCCTGACCATCGGCGGGGCGGAAACACACATTTTTGAACTGGCGCACGCCCTGCGTGCGGCAGGGCATACGGTCATAGCGGCAAGTGCGGCAGGTGCTTTTTTTGAGCGCCTGCGAGATGCCGGCTTTTTTTGCGTTTCCCTGCCGCTTGATTCCCGCCGCCCCAAGGATATTTTACGTGCCAGGCGAGGCTTGCTTCGTTTACTCACCCAAGAAAAATTTGACGTGATTCATGCCAACGCGCGTCTGCCGGCTGCGCTGGTCGCCCCCCTCTGTCGCCACCTGCACATCCCGCTGGTGGTGACCGCGCACTGGGTCTTTCGGGCGGACGGTTGGCGGGGGCGCCTGAGTGCATGGGGCGATTGCACCCTGGCGGTCAGCCCGGATATTGCACGGTATCTGCAAGCCAACTATGCGCTGCCACCTGATCGGATTTACCCCATTCACAACGGCATTGACGCCGCGCGCTATACCGCTGCCGACCACCAAACGGGGTATGGAAGAATCCTGCACATCAGCCGGCTGGATACCGACCGCGCCGCGGCAGCGGGGGCGCTCCTGCGGCTTGCACCGCGCCTCCTCGCGGGGGGCATGACCTCCCTCACCATAGTAGGAGAAGGAGACTGCCTTGCCGCCTTCCGCGCGCAGGCAGCCGAGCAAAATCGCCGGGCGGGCAGAGAGTATATCCGTCTTGCGGGCGGCGTGACCGATGTACTGCCCTACCTGCAAAAGGGAGATATTTTTGTCGGCGTTTCCCGCGCAGCACTGGAAGCCATGGCGTGCGGTATTCCTGTGGTTTTAGCCGGGAATGAAGGATTTCTCGGTCCCCTGACCGAAGAAAACACCGCCCTCGCGATGGACGGCAATTTCTGTTGCCGCGCCGCACCGCCGCTGACGGACGAAAGGTTGTTTGCCGCCGTCAGCGACCTGCTGCATAACCCCCATGCTCAAGGCGTCTGCGGGGCGCTGGGATCCTCGCTGGTTCAACGTTATTACAGCCGCGAGCAGATGGGGAAAGAAGCGCTCACCGCCTACCGCGCCGCCATCCGAAAAACTGCGGTACCGTCAAACATGATTATATGCGGATACTACGGCTTTCGGAACACCGGGGATGAGGCAATTCTCTCTGCCACGCTGCCTGCGGTGCGGGTGGCGGGGTATCACCGCATCACCCTGCTCTCCCGGGCGGGGGAATCCCGCGAAGAAAACGATACGAAGGGGGCGCCTTCTCTTTTTTGCACCGCATCCCCCAAAAAAGCCCTGCCCCACTGCCGCAGGGGTGAACAAAGCGTTTTTCTTTTGGGAGGCGGCAATCTCCTGCAGGACGAAACCAGCCGCCGCTCTCTGCTCTATTACACACATCTTCTGCGCCTTGCCGCGCGACGCGGATACGCGGTCTATGTCTTCGGCGGCATCGGTCGGCTGGATGCGTGGGGCGAGTCCGTTACGCGCCGGGCGCTTGCCAAAGCAAGGGGGTGCTTTGCCCGTACCCCTGCCGATCTTTCCCATTTCCGTCGCCTGTGCCCTCCCTCCTGTCGGATCTCCCTTCTGCCGGATGCGGCACTTTGGACTCGCCCCCTTCCCGCGCCGGTTCCGATGCCGCAGGATGCCTTTATCCTGCTTTCGCTGCGCGGCACCCCCTCCCCGGCATTCCGATCCGATCTTCTCCGCTTCTGTCGCGCGGCAGAGGCAAACGGTTACCGCATCGCGGCTGCCGCCATGCACCCCACCGCCGATCGGGATGGTGTGCATGCCCTCTCGGCATCCCTGCCGCGGCTCCTGTGCCTGCCGCCCCTGCGCGGCGGGGAGATGGTCGGCGTGCTCTCCCGCTGTCGCCTGCTTCTTTCCACCCGCCTGCACCCTCTCATTTTTGCCGCCGTGGCGGGAACTCCTGCCATCACGTGGGAGGACGGAGGGAAAATTCATCGTTTCGCCACTTATGCCGCCACCTGTGCCCCCGAAGGGTGCACGCCGCTGGTTCTCCTTCCCCGGGAAGGCGATGAACTGCTTTGGCAGCGTGCACTCTCCCTGCTCCGCACGCCGCTTTCCCCCGGGGAACGCGCCGCCTACCTCCGTACCCTGCGAGGCGGGCAGGAAGCTTTTGCATTTCCGTCTATGCCGTGATTTCCAAAAAGCAGGAAGCAGCGCAGCCGCATTGCGGCTGCGCTGCTTCTTTATGGTTCCTTATGAAAGGGGTAGGGACACTCCGTTCAGGGTGGCGGCAACCAGACGGTCGCCGTGATACACCAATTTCAGAGAAAAGAACGGTTCCTCTTCGGCAAGCAGCCCCAAAAAGATACGGTCACCTTCCCAAAGCGGCAGGGAAAGTACCGCTTCTTTCTTCACCCACGCCAGATCCCCCTCCGTGCAGGCGCGCGGTGTACCCACGGGCGCCGGAGCGGTAAAAAGGTGCATATATTCGGTCGGATAGGTGTCGGAGGCAAACGTCACAATGCCGCGGTAGGCAAAGCGAGGAACGAGAAAACCGGTCTCCTCTTCCACTTCCCGCCGTGCGCACTCCTCCGGGCTTTCGCCCTTCTCAAATTTGCCCCCCACACCGATCCACTTATCGTAGTTCGGATCATTTTGTTTTTTGGTGCGGTGCAACATCAGATACGCGCCGTCCCGCTCCAGATAACAGAGCGAGGTGTTCTGTCCTTCGGTCATGGCAAACCTCCCCATGGAAAAAGCGCCCGCCGCACGGCGGGCGCTTTTCTTAAAACTCCAGTTTCTTTTCGACGTAAGCACGGACGTCCGCCATGGGAATCCGCACCTGCTCCATACTGTCACGGTCACGCACGGTCACGCAGCCATCGGTTTCACTGTCAAAATCATAGGTCACGCAGAACGGCGTACCGATCTCATCCTGCCGGCGATACCGCTTACCGATTGAGCCGGTCTCGTCAAAATCGGTGGTGAAGTAACGCGAGAGTTCATCGCACAGCGCGCCCGCCTTTTCGGAAAGTTTTTTTGAGAGCGGCAGCACCGCCACCTTGATGGGTGCCAGCGCGGGATGCAGGTGCAGCACCACGCGGGTATCCCCCTCTCCGACCGTTTCTTCGTCATAGGCATCAATCAGGAACGCAAGGGTCACACGGTCGGCGCCGAGCGACGGCTCAATCACATACGGAATAAATTTCTCATTGGTCTCCGGGTCAAAATATTCCAGGCTCTCACCGCTGTGGTTCTGGTGCTGGGTCAGGTCATAATCGGTACGGTCAGCAATGCCCCAAAGTTCGCCCCAGCCGAACGGGAAGAGGAACTCAAAGTCGGTCGTTGCTTTGGAATAGAAGCAAAGCTCTTCTTTGTCGTGATCGCGCAGGCGCAGGTGTTCCTTCGTCATGCCGAGGTTGTAAAGGAAGTCAGCGCAGTACTGTTTCCAGTAAGCAAACCACTCCAGGTCCGTGCCCGGCTTGCAGAAAAACTCCAGTTCCATCTGCTCGAACTCACGTGTACGGAAAATAAAGTTGCCGGGTGTGATCTCGTTGCGGAAGGACTTGCCGATCTGCCCGACGCCAAACGGCAGTTTGCGGCGGGTGGAACGGGCAACGTTCTTGAAGTTGACAAAAATCCCCTGCGCCGTTTCGGGGCGCAGATATACCGTACTTGCCGAATCCTCGGTCACACCGATGAAGGTTTTGAACATCAGGTTGAACTTTTTGATTTCGGTAAATTCATGACCGCCGCAGACCGGGCAGGCAATGCCCTTCTCGCGGATGAAGTTTGCCATTTCGTCAAACGTCCAGCCGGCGGGGTTATCATTCGTACCGTTTTGAAAGGCATAATCCTCAATCAGTTTATCGGCGCGATGACGCGCTTTGCATTGCTTGCAGTCCATCAACGGGTCGGAGAAGCCGCCCACATGTCCCGATGCCACCCAGGTTTCGGGATTCATGATAATGGCGCTGTCAAGACCGACGTTATACCGGCACTCCTGCACAAATTTTTTCCACCAGGCGCGTTTGACGTTGTTTTTGAATTCGACGCCGAGCGGACCGTAATCCCAGGAGTTCGCCAACCCACCGTAAATTTCGGAGCCGGCAAAAATAATGCCGCGGTTTTTACACAGGGCAACAATCTTGTCCATGGTCTTTTTGCTGTTATCCATCTTTTCTCTCCATCTATGATAAATTATTTTTTTCGCAAAGAATCGCGGCGCCGTCCACCGAATGCGGAATCAGGGAAAGAAGCGTGCCGGAGGGCATGGTGCCATCATCGGGCACGCGCACTTCCATATAGGTATCGGTGTGCCCGGTCACGTACCCGTCCTCCGATGATTCCATCACGGCAGAAAGCGGTTTCCCCACCCGGCAGACCTTGGAAAGAATCTCTCCGCGGATTTCGGCATTCAGCGCAATCAGGCGTGCGGAACGGGCGTGCTTGACTTCCTCCGGCACCTGGTCGGGGAAGGTTGCCGCCGGGGTCCCCGGACGGCGGGAATAGGCAAAAACGTGCATATCCAGGAATTTTGCCTGTCGGCAGAAATCCAGCGTTTCTTCAAAATCGGCATCGCTTTCCCCGGGAAAGCCCACCATCATATCGGTGGTATATTGCATAGCGGGTACCAGCGCCCGCATGGCGCCCAGTGCCGAAAGTGCAAAAGAACGGTGATAACGGCGGCGCATCCCGCGTAGCACCGCATCCGCCCCGCTCTGCATGGAAAGATGCAGGTGCGGCACCATACACCGCAGCGCGGCGAAACGGCGGATAAAATCCTCCCGCATCAATTCGGGCGAGAGTGAGCCGAGCCGGATGCGGGGGGTGGTCTCCCGGCGATCCAGTTCCTCAAGCAGATCAATCAGGCGCACATTGCCAAGATCCACACCGTACGACGCCGTTTCAATTCCCGTCAGCACGATCTCCCGGCAACCGCCCGATGCGAGCGTTTCCACCTCACGCAACACATCGGAGAAGGGTTTGGAGCGCACATGCCCCCGCGCCCCGGGAATGGCGCAGTAGGTGCAGCGGCACTCGCACCCGTCTTCAATTTTCAGGTACGCGCGGGTACGCGGTGCATGCGTGATGGACATGCGCTCAAACGCCGCTCCTGCAATCTCCGTCACCTCACAATACGGAACGCCCGTGCGATCGGCAAGCAGAGCGCGTGCCCGTTCGGGGAGGCGCATTTTGCCGTCCGTCCCCGAAACATAGGCGACCCCGGGGATTCCCGCAACCGCTGCGGGAGAGGTCTGGGCATAACACCCGCAGACCATCACCACAGCATGCGGATTTCTGTGAACCGCGCGGCGGATGACCTGACGGGATTTGCGGTCACTTTCCGCCGTTACCGTGCAGGTATTGATGACATATACATCGCACACCTCATCAAACGGGGCACGCAGAAACCCATCCGCCGCAAATGCCTCGGCAATGGCTTCCGTCTCATACTGCGACACCTTGCACCCGAGCGTGTAAAACCCAACCCGATAGGTGTTTTCCGTTGTCATCACCCCGCACTCTTTTTGCATTTTTCGTATATTGTAACACATTTTTTCCGGTTTGTAAAGCACCTTAGGCAAAAAACCGCAGGCAGGACGGCGGTACTTGGCGCTTTTTTGTTTTTTTGCGGAGAAAATCGAAAAAACATCGTTTTATCCCTTGAAAACGCCGCGCGAATCCTGTATAATAAGTGGGAAAGTAACGAGGTACAGGGCGCCTTGCGGCGCGGCGGTCAGACGGACCGCCGACCGAGCACCGCCCGGGAAAGGAATTTACCATGAGTACACTCCACGTCATCGACCACCCGCTGATTCAGCACAAGCTGACCATTATGCGCAAAAGCAGCACCAGTTCCAAGGATTTCCGCCAACTGCTTGAAGAAATCTCCATGTTGATGGGGTATGAGGTTACCCGTGATCTTCCGCTGGAGGAAGTGGAGATCACCACCCCCGTCGCCAAAGCGGCCGAAAAACAGATTGCCGGCAAAAAACTTGCCATTGTTCCGATTCTGCGTGCCGGGCTCGGCATGGTGGACGGGCTGCTCAGCCTGGTTCCCGTGGCGCGCGTCGGTCATATCGGTCTTTACCGTGACCCCGAATCGCACCTGCCGGTGGAATACTACTGCAAGCTCCCCCCCAACATTCAGAAC
>CAKSLR010000013.1 GCA_934467435.1 uncultured Eubacteriales bacterium
CCAAAGCCGTTTTTTTGAAATGATATCTTTTTTTCTGCACTCTGTATCCGCAAACCTCATGATTGCGAAAAAGCGAGCAAACGCGAGAAAAACCCCCGAAATCGTGAGATTTCGGGGGTTCGAAGCCATGATATCTTTTTTGGCTTCACTATATGGTTGCGGGGGTGGGATTTGAACCTCACGACCTCCGGGTTATGAGCCCGACGAGCTACCAGGCTGCTCTACCCCGCGATATGAATGGTGCCGGAAACCGGGATCGAACCGGCACGAGGGGTGAACCTCACGGGATTTTAAGTCCCGGGCGTCTGCCAATTCCGCCATTCCGGCATATCCGCGTTTCTATCGACTATGTCAGTATAACACAATTCCCCTGTTTTGTCAAGAGGTTTGCGAAAAAACCTTTTGACATTTCTCGACAAGCGCCGCAGGCGCGGTCTTTGGCTGATTTTTTACGGGATCTCTTGCGTTTTTTTGTACTTTGTGGTAAAATAACGTGTTAGATACGGCGGCAGGGAGGCTTATTTTATGGATCTGAAGACACAGGTAGCGGTGGTGGGAGCCGGTCACGCCGGTGTGGAGGCGGCGCTTGCCGCCGCGCGGATGGGGGTAGACACCGTGTTGTTTACCCTTTCACTGGACGCAATTGCAAATATGCCCTGCAACCCGTCCATCGGGGGCAGTGGCAAAGGGCACCTGGTTTTTGAGATTGACGCGCTGGGAGGCGAAATGGGCTACGCCGCCGACTGCGTGACCCTGCAATCCCGCACCCTGAACCTCGGCAAAGGGGCGGCGGTTCACTCCCGCCGGGTACAGGCAGACCGCATGGCATACCGCGCCCTGATGAAAAAAACGCTGGAACACGAACCGAAGCTGCGCCTGGTGCAGGCGGAGGTATGCGACCTTCTTTGGGAAGGAGAGGGCGGCGACCGAAGCGTTTGCGGCGTGGTCACGCGGCTGGGGGAGCGCTGGCATGCCGAGCGTGTGATTCTGGCGACCGGTACCTATCTGGCAGGTGCGGTATTTATCGGCGACTGCACCTACCCGTCCGGTCCGGACGGCATGCTGCCCGCCAATGCGCTTGCCGATGCCCTACGCCGTGCCGGGATTCGCCTGGTTCGTTTCAAAACCGGCACACCGGCACGGATTGCGCGGCGGAGCCTGGATTTTTCGCAAATGGAGGAGCAGAAGGGAGAGACGGACACCCTTCCCTTCTCCTGCCGCACGGACGCCGCGGCGTTTGCCGCGTTGCCGCAACTTCCCTGCCACATTCTTTACACCAACGCAAAGACACACCGCATCATCCGGGAGAATCTTGCCCGCAGCGCGATGTATTCCGGCAATATTACGGGGACGGGTCCGCGCTACTGCCCCTCGATTGAAACCAAGATTGTGCGCTTTGCCGATAAAGAACGACACCAGTTGTTTGTGGAACCGACCGGGGCGGGGAGCGAAGAGATGTACCTTGGCGGTTTTTCCACCTCCATGCCCGCCGATGTGCAGCATGAGATGATTGCCTCGCTGCCCGGCTGCGCGGCAGCGGAGATTATGCGCTACGCCTACGCGATTGAGTACGACTGCGTGGATCCGCTTTCGCTTTACCCGACGCTTGCCTTCAAGGACATAGCAGGGCTGTACGGCGCGGGGCAGTTCAACGGCACCTCCGGCTACGAAGAAGCCGCCGCGCAGGGGCTGGTGGCGGGCATCAATGCCGCGCTCTCGGTCAAGGGAGAAGAGCCGATGATTCTGCCGCGCTCCTCCTCCTACATCGGCACGATGATTGACGACCTGGTTACCAAGGGAACGGACGAGCCCTACCGCATCATGACCTCCCGCTCCGAATACCGGCTGCTGCTCCGGCAGGACAATGCCGACCTGCGCCTGAGTGACATCGGGCACCGCGTGGGGCTGATCGGAGAAGAGCGCTACGCAGCCTTTTGCGAGAAACGACGCCAAATCGAAAATGAGGTTGCCCGCCTGCAACGCACCACGGTTGCCCCCACTGCGGCGGTCAACGCCTGCCTCACCGCACTCGGTTCCGCGCCCATCACAAGCGGCGCGCACCTTTGCGACCTGCTCCGCCGCCCGGAGGTGAGTTACGCGGCGCTTGCCCCGATTGACGAGGGGCGGACACCGCTGCCCCGCACGGTTGCCGAAACGGTGGAGGTGCAGGTGAAATATGACGGGTACATCCGCCGGGAAATGGCGGAAGTAGAGCGGCAGAGCAAACTGGAACAAAAAAAGATTCCGGCAGATATCGACTATGCCGACCTGCCGGGACTGCGCATCGAAGCTGTGCAGAAACTGACCGCCGTGCGCCCGCTGAGCGTGGGTCAGGCAGCCCGTATCAGCGGTGTGAACCCCGCGGACATTACCGTGCTGCTGATCTACCTGCGAGACCGCTATCACAAGACATAAAAAAGAGCCGGGAATTCTTCCCGGCTCTTACCATTCCATCAGCACCGAAAACCGCGTGGTTTTGCTGCCGTTATGGACTCTCTCTTTATGATACAATCTCCTCATGAGAACAGAACCTCCTTTTTCAGGCTTTCGGCGGACAGCCCGCCGACCGGTTACGTGTACGTTGGTCGATACCTCCTGTTCTTTGGATTCGTCACTTACAGGGGAACTGCCTTCTGCATCGGACCATACCTCTCTTTCGGAATCTTCGGCGCGGCACTGCATACTCACCGCCGGTGAAACTCATACACCCACTTCCGAAACCAACTGCGTGCCCCAAGCTGCACGCCGCGCCGGGGACGAAACAAGCGCATACATCGCGGGGGGCTTACCTGCGATCTATGCGCCTCTCAAACAAATTTCAGTGGATGAGCCACAGGGGGCTCAAAAAGGCGCGCAGACCGCAGACCGCGGACTCCGAGAAGAATTTTGCAGACTCTGTGCACTTTTCTCACCACTTTCTGATTCAGATTGATTTTGCCATCTTTCCTTTGGCACTTACAGTATAGCAAATTTGACCGAAAAAGTCAATAGGTTTTTTAAATTTTTATATAAAGTTCACAGTTCTTCATCCGATGTTCGAAAAGCAGCCACAAAGCGGCACCCGAGGCGGGTGCCGCTTTGCAGGTGGGATTACGGGCTGATGTGCTTGCGGTACTGTGCCGGAGCGATGCCGTAGCGGGCAGAAAAGAGGCGGGAGAAATAAAAGCGGTCGCAAAAACCAAGCGCATCGCTGATCTCGCGGATCGGGCGCCCCGTGCGGCGCAACTGCTCTTCTGCCACCGAAAGAACGCGGGCGGTGATGTATTTGCCGATGGAGTCTCCCATCTCCCGCCGAAAAAGTTTCTGCAGACGGCTCTCAGAGACGAAGAGAGATGCGGCAATCTCAGCAGCAGTCAGATCGGCACGCAGATTTTTCTCGATATACGATACCGCCTGGCGGATGAGCGGACTGTACGTCCGTACCTCGCCCGCCGGTGCGCCCGAAAGATCGAGCGCCTCGCACACCGTGCGAAAGAGAAGTTCTTTGAGTTGCAGCGCCCCCATGACATCCCCTGCCCGCCAAAACCGCATGATGGATGCAATCTCCTCGCCCCGATTCTCCAGCACCACGCATTCCCGCAGTCCGGCAAGCAGATCGGTGCGGTTGTAGCAATACAGGTTCAGGTGACAGTAGAGTTTTTCCAGGCTATCCTCACAGTAATAAGAATAGGAGAGCCCCGGCGGAATGATATAAATGTTCCCCGGCAAAAGCGACACCGCGCGGGTGCCGAAGTGAAGTTCCCCCCTGCCGCTTGTGACAAAATACAAACGGCAGAAAGCGGCGCGCCCGTCGGGGCAGTTCCAGTCGCGCCCGAGATAGGCATAGGCAAGTTCCGAAATGTGCATATTGAGTTTATCGGCTTCCCGCACGTAGGGAAGGTTTCTTTCAATAATCATGACGGTTTCTCCATATTTTTATACCGGAAAATGCATTGATTTTGTCTCTATTATATGGTATTCTATCCCCGATGTCAAGGCTTTTTCAGAGAGAAATGAGGAGGGATAAAAATGTCATCTTATCCGGTAAAAACCACGCCGGGCGACACCGCCTGGTTCCGGCACGACCGTTTCGGTATGTTTCTGCACTTCGGGCTGTATGCCATGCCCGCGCGGCATGAATGGGTCAAGACCAAAGAAAAGATCTCCGAAGAAAAGTACGATGTGTATTTTTCGCATTTTGACCCCGACCTGTTTGATGCCCGGGAATGGGCTCGGCAGGCAAAAGCCGCCGGCATGAAATACGCGGTGCTGACGGCAAAGCACCACGAGGGGTTTTGCCTGTTTGACAGCGCCTACACCGACTACAAAATCACAAACACCCCCTTCGGGCGGGATCTGGTGCGGGAGTATGCGGACGCCTTCCGTGCCGAGGGGCTACGGGTCGGGCTTTACTACTCGCTCATCGACTGGCACCACCCCGATTTTCCGATTGACCGCCTGCACCCCCGGCGCGACGATGCGGACGCCGCGGCGCAGGATTGCAGCAGGGATATGCACCGCTACGCGGTCTACATGCGCCGCCAGGTGGAAGAACTGCTGACGAAGTACGGAAGGATTGACATTCTTTGGACGGATTTTTCCTACCCCGGGAAAAATGAGCCCGGTACGCGCCCGTGGATGCAATTCGGCGGCGGCAAGGGGAAAGAGCAGTGGGAAGCAGAGGAACTGATGGCGCTGGCACGCCGCCTGCAACCCGGCATTCTGCTGAACAACCGCATGGGGCTGGACGGCGACTTTCTGACGCCCGAGCAATTCCAGCCGACCGACTGGATCCGTCACCCCGAAACCGGAGAGCGGGTGACGTGGGAGGCATGCCAGACTTTTTCCGGTTCCTGGGGCTACCACAGAGACGAAGCGACCTGGAAATCCCCCGAGTTGCTTTTGCGGATGCTGATTGACACCGTGGCGCTGGGCGGCAACCTGCTGATGAACGTGGGACCTACCGCCCGCGGGTGTTTTGACCGCCGCGCGGAAAAGGCACTTGCCGCCTACGGCGCGTGGATGAAGTACAACAGCCGCTCGATTTACGGCTGCACCATGGCAGAGCCCTGCTTTACCGCCCCCTCCGGAACCCGCCTGACACAGAGCGAGGACGGGAAGCGCCTTTACCTTCACCTGGAGGTTTACCCCTTCGGAACGCTGACCATGAGGAACCTGGCGGGCAAAATTGCCTATGCGCAGTTCCTGCATGACGGGAGCGAGGTTCTTTACCGGGAGGGCGACCGCGCCGGCAGCGAGCATGACCGCCCCGCAGGAAACGGCGGAGATGTGCACTTTTCCCTGCCCGCAGTCAAGCCGCCTTCCCTTGTGCCGGTCATCGAGGTGTTCCTGAAATAAAAAAAATCCCCCGGCGGGCGCTGCCCGACGGGGGATTTTTGGTTGCGGCACTCCCAATAGGAACGGCGAAATCTGCCTTCAGGTAGCGGTGCCCCTCGTCATCCGCACGGGCGCTGACCGTGTAACTTGCACATTATCTTTTGTCAATGTTGCTGAAAATCCCGTTTTTTCCCTTCACATTGACAAGCCGGGGGGAACTGTGCTATACTTGGGGGCGTATGATTTTACCGGGAGGGGAAGGTTTTTTCATGAAAATCAAGACCAAAGACATGGACTACGCGGAGGTGCTGGCGCGCAAGCCCCGCCGCCGTCTGCCCCCGCACCGCCCGAACCTGCTTTTCCGCACGCTGTTTGCCGCCCTCTCCGTGCCCGAATTGCGCCGGGTGGCGTTTTCCTGCAAAAAAGAAGGCATGGAGCGCCTCGGGCGGCACGAACCCTGCCTGTATCTGATGAACCATTCCTGCTTTACCGACCTGAAGATTGCCGCACACCTGCTCTACCCCCGCCCGTTTCAGATTGTCTGCACCTCGGACGGGTTTGTGGGCAAGGCGTGGCTCATGCGGCATATGGGGTGCATTCCCACAAACAAATTCGTCTCCGACCCCGCGCTGGTGCGGGATATGCTGTTCTCTTTGCGGGTGCTGCACTCTTCGGTGCTGATGTACCCCGAGGCAAGTTACAGTTTTGACGGCACCGCCACCCCGCTGCCGGACAGTCTGGGGCGCTGCTTAAAACTGCTCGGTGTGCCGGTGGTGATGATTACGACCGAAGGGGCATTTGCCCACGACCCGCTTTACAACGGGCTGCAACCGCGCCGCGTCCGGGTTTCGGCAACCATGAAATACCTTCTCTCCCCTGCCGAGATCGAAGAGGCGGACGAGGGCGAACTCATGGAGCGCCTGCGGGCGGAATTCTCGTTTGACAATTTCCGCTGGCAGCAGGAACGGGGCGTGCGCGTGGCAGAGCCTTTCCGTGCGGACGGGCTGAACCGGGTGCTGTACAAATGCCCGCACTGCCTGCAGGAAGGAGAGATGCACGGGGAAGGAACCGAAATTATCTGCCGCCGGTGCGGGCACGGCTACACGCTGACCGAGGACGGGTGGCTTTCCCCCCTTGGCGGCGGCGAAGGAAAATTCGCCCACATTCCCGACTGGTACCGCTGGGAGCGGGCGTGTGTACGGCAGGAGATCGAAGCGGGCACCTACCGCCTGGACGTGCCGGTGACCATCCGCATGATGGTGGACACCAGCGCCGTTTACCGCGTGGGGGAAGGCAGGCTGATTCACACGGCGGAGGGCTTTTCTCTCACGGGCTGCGGCGGGCGGCTCGATTACCGTCAGAAGCCGGCGGCGTCTTACAGTCTGTATGCCGATTATTTTTGGTACGAGATCGGGGATATGATCTGCCTCGGCAACAACCGCGTGCTGTATTACTGTTTTCCGCAGGGGGGTGCGGACGTGGTGGCAAAAACCCGTCTTGCGACCGAGGAACTTTATAAAATGACCATGGCGCACCTGCGCCGTCCGACGCTCTGCGGCTGAGCGCAAAAACCGTGCCGCGAACCTTTGGGTTCGCGGCACGGTTTTTTATTTCCAGAACTCGGTGACGGTGCGGCGGGAGAAAAGGGAGAGCAGTTCGTCCAGCGGCGCGGCGCCCTCATAAAGAATCCGGTAAACCGCCGTTGTAATCGGCAACTCCACCCCCAGGCGGTCGCCGAGCGTTTTCATGGCGCGGGCGGTAAAGACCCCCTCTGCCAGTTTTTCATACCGCCTGCCGAAGAACAGTTCCTCCCCGTAGCGGCGGTTGTGGGAGAAGGGGGAAAACAGCGTGGTTTCGTAATCCCCGAGGTGACAGAGCCCGTAGGCGGACTGTTCCTTTCCCCCGGCGGCGGCAATCAGCCGCGCCACCTCGCGCGCCCCGCGGCTCATCAGCGGTCCTTTGAGGGAGGAGAAGCCGCCGCCGTCCAGAATACCCGCGGCAATGCCCATCACGTTCTTTGCCGCGGCGCCGATCTCGCTGCCGATCAGATCCTCGCCGTAATAAAAGCGGATGAGCGAACTTTTCAGCGTATCGACCAGATCATGCACCAGGGTGGGGTTTTCACTGTCGATGACCATACAGTTCGGGTGCCCCGCGACAAATTCTTCGATATGCCCGGGTCCGACCCACACGGCAAGGCGGGCGGGATCGTAGCCGGCGGCGGTCATGACCTCGGAAAGGCGCCTGCCGCTCTCTTCCTCCAGCCCTTTCATGCACAGCACCACGTTCTTTTCCCGCAGCCCTGCCGCCACGGCACGGGCGGCAAGATCCGAAAGCCCCTGAGAACGGATGGAGACGAACACGGTATCGGCATCCGCCAGCGCGATGCCGAGGTCACAGGTCAGACGCACCGCGGGGTCAAGCGTTACGTATTCGTTTTTCCTCTCCCGCTCTAACACCCCGAGCGCCGCGCTGCCCGCACGCCCCCATTCGGTAACGGGAATGCGGCATTGTGCAAGATACCATGTGATAAACGACCCCCATCTTCCGCACCCGAGAACCGCTGCACGCATAAAAAAAGCCCCCTTTTTTGATTTTTTACAGTATATCGCGTTTTCGGCGGTTTGTCAAGATTGCATGAAAAACAAGTCTTGACGGCACAATCAATTTGTGCTACAATGAAAAAAAACGCTCTTCGGGAAAAGAGGTACCGCCGATGGATGAAAAAGAAACCAAACTGTGGCACCGCCCGCTCTCGGTCATTTTGCCGAGTGCCGTATTTGCGGTGCTTGCCATGGCACTGGGTATCTTTCTGCTTGGCGCCTACCTGCAGGAAAACTATCACATTTACGAAAGCGAAACGATTGCCCCCACCTGCACCGCACAAGGGTATGTGCGCCACACCTGCCGCCTGTGCGGGGCGAGTTATTCGGACACCTTTACCGCAGGGGGACACATTTATTCCGCCCCCTACACGGTACGGGAGGCAACGGCGAAGACCGTCGGCATCCGCGCGGTGCGGTGTGAAAGTTGCGGCGACTGCCGCCTGACCGAAATTCCGCCCCTTGTCAAACTGCCGGAACTTTCGATGGTAGGGGATCTTTCCGCCGGCGGGGCGGAGGGTGCCAAGGTCAGCGTGACCTATGACAACTACGACGTCTATTTTACTGCCACGGCGCTGCTTCGCGTGCAGGGGTTCACCTCGGCAGGGTTCCCGAAAAAGAACTATAACATCCGCCTGTACCGGGACGAAGAAATGACCTCCCACTGCCGCGTGGATCTCGGGTACGGCTCCTGGGGTTCCCAGTGGCGCTATACGCTGAAAGCCAACTATATTGACCGCTCCCACGCCCGCAACATTGTCTCCTGCCGGCTGTTCGGGCAAATGACGCAAACGCGCCGCAGCACGCTGGAGGAACTGCTTGCCGCACCGAACGGCGGCTGCACCGACGGATTTCCCGTCCGTGTGACGCTAAACGGCTCCTATTACGGGCTTTATACGCTGAACATCCCGAAGAATAAATGGATGTTCGGCATGGATGAGGAAATGTACCCCCATTCCGCCATTCTGACGGCGCAGATGCACAGTTCCTCAAACAACTTCCGCTCCACCACCGACCTTTACACCACCACCGACTGGAGTGTGAACTACTGTTCGACCGACACCGATTACGACTGGCTGAACGACAGCCTCAACGATCTGATCCGTTTTGTGCGGGATTCGGACGAAAGGACCTTCCGCCGCCATGCGGCGGAACACCTCGACGTTGCGGCGGTACTGGACTATACCATTATGTGCTTTGCCATGTACGGACCCGACAACTGGGATAAAAATATGCTGCTTTCCACTTATGATGGGAAGATCTGGGTTCCCACGCTCTACGATGCGGACTGTTCGTTCGGTCTGCACTGGGACGGGCAATCGTTTTACGACCAGGGAACGCTGGACCAGTGCCGCCCCACCGTGGTGACGCGGGATCGGTTCTGGACAGGCAACCTGCTGCTCACCCGTACGGTGCATGCCTTTTTTGACGATTTCTGCAGCCGGTACTGGGAACTGCGGGAGACGGTGCTCAGCGAGGAAAATATCATCGGCACCTTCGCCGCGTTCTTTGACAGCGTTCCCGCGGGCGCTTACGAAGAGGACCGTGACGCCTGGCGCACCCTGCCCGACCCGACCGACCCTTGCAGCGGGGAAAAGAACGACATCAGCCAGATCCGGTACTTTGTCCGCCACCGCATGGCGCTGCTCGACGAAGCGATGGAGAATCTCCGCATCGAATAAAAAAGAACCGGCGCCGCCCCGTTGGGGCGGCGCCGGTTCCGTCAGTCAAAACGGATGCCGGCTGCCGCGCGCACGGCGTCCAGCACCGCAAGGGTATCGCGCGTGACGGCAAGATACGGGTGTTCCACCGCGCCCTCCGCCACCAGGCTCGAAAAGGCGAGAATCTCGTGCACCATGTTCTCTTCCGCCGGTACAAAGGGCAGCACCTCTTCCCTCCCCCCGCGCAAAAGAACACTCAGGCGGCGCGTGGGGTTCAGGCGGTCAAGCAGAAGCGCCCCCTCCTCCCCGAGAAAAACGGAAGGTGCGGGGGAATCGTGAATTTTGGAATAGGCAAGCGAAACGGTGAACCCGTCATAGGAAAGCAGCGCGTTCCCGCACCCCTCAAACCCGCCGGGCAGAAATACCGAACGCGCCGAAACCGCCTGCGGCGCCCCGAACAGCGCCGCCGAGACTGCCGCCGCATAGACGCCGATATCCATGAGCGCGGCGTTTCCGAGCGAAGGATTAAAGGCGTTTTTGACCTCCCCCGTGCGGAAGGCATCGTAACGGGAGGAGTACTGGCAGTAAGAAAGCGACACCTGCCGCAGTTTGCCGAGGCGGGGAAGCTGCTCCCGCACGAAACAAAGGGCGGGGTCATGCACGGGGCGCATGGCTTCCATCAGCACCCGCTCCGCCGCGCGCGCGGCGGCACACATGGCTGCCCACTCGGCGCCGCTGACGGCAGCCGGCTTTTCGCAAAGCACATGTTTACCCGCCCGCAGGGCGGCAATCGCCCCGGCGGCATGGCAGGCATTCGGGGAGGCAAGGTAAACCGCATCCACCGCGGGGGAGGCGAGCATGGCGGCATAATCCGTATATACCGCAGGAATGCCGCACGCAGCGGCAAAGGCGCTGCCGCGCTCTTCGGTGCGGGAATACACGGCGCCGACCGTCATACCCGCCGCACGAGCAGCAACCGTAAAGCGGCGGCTGATGTTACCGGTGCCGACGATACCGAAACGCAGTGTCATACTTTTTCCTCTTTCCGTCTTTCCCCGTGCCCGTCACAGGGGCGGTCGTTTTTGAAGTATTGGTAGAAGTAACAGGGAATCATGCCGTTATAAAGTTTGCGGACCTTATCGGCACGTTTGCCGTAAAGCCGCTCAAAGCCCGTATGGGAGGTAATGACATAGACCTGCCACGGGGCAAGCGAACGGAAGTGAAGTCCGAGTTCCCGATAGAGCCGATCGACCTCCCCCTCGCTCATCAGTCTCTCACCGTAGGGCGGGTTGGTCACAATGGTGCCGCGCCTGCCGGGGGCGGCAATCCGGCGGGCATCCTGGCGGAAGGTACGGACCGTATCCCCTACCCCTGCGCGGCGGGCATTCTCTGTCGCCAGCAGCACCGCGCCCTCGTCGATATCGCTGGCAAAGACTTCAAACCCGTCATGCAGTTCCCCGTCCGCCGCCTCCTCCCGCGCCATGCGGAACAGCGAAGCGGGGATGGCGGGAAACGCCTCCGCCGCGAACGCGCGGGTCTTGCCGGGGGCAATGCGGCGATGCAGCATGGCAGCCTCAATGGCAATGGTGCCCGAACCGCAAAGCGGATCCCAGAACAACACATCCTCCCGCGGGCGGGAGAGGGCAGCCATGGCGGCGGCAAGCGTCTCCCGGATCGGGGCGGCAACCGCCTCCCGCCGATAACCGCGCTTGTGCAGCGGGACGCCCGAGGTATCGACCATCAGCGACGCACGGTTCTTGAAAATAAAAAATTCGACCTGGTACTTCACGCCGCTCTCTTCAAACCAGTTCAGCGAATAGACGGAAGAGAGGCGGGTAACGATGGCTTTTTTGACAATCTTCTGGCAGTCCGGCACCGAGAACAGGGTGCTGGCAATGGCGTGCCCCTTAACGGGGAAGGCATCGTGCTTCCCGATCCAGTATTCCCACGGCAGGGCGCGGGTGCCTTCAAACAGTGCGTCAAAACTCTCCGCCGGAAAACTGCCGAGCAGGATGTACACCCGCTCCGCGTAGCGCAGAAAGACGTTGGAGAGTGCCACCGCCTCCTCGTCTCCCACAAAGGTCACTCGACCGTCCATCGTCTCGGTGCGGTCGTAACCGAGCGCTTCAATCTCTTCCCCCAGCAGTTTTTCCAGCCCGAACAGGCAGGTGGCAACCAGTTGCAGTTTCATTCTTCTCTTCTCCTATCGGGCAAAAAACCTTCAAAAATCACACAGTCAAACAGCGCGCGGCTGCGGCGCAGCCCCTCCTCGTCCTTCACCGTCCATGCGTAGGCGCGGGCGCCGAGCAGGCGACGGGCAAGGTAAAACGAGGGGACGTGACAATGCTCCAGCCGGTACGCGATAAAATCGGGGCGGGTGAGAAAATTCACCAGCATACTTTCGACCAGAAAACAGGCCAGGTTCCGGTACCCTTTCTCGGCAAACAGGCGGTCGGAAAGCTGCCCGCGCACCACGCCGGGGCGATGCTTTCTGAACCAGCGCACCGCATAGGGGCTAAAGGATTCGATGCAGTATTCCCCACCGTAGGCATCCAGCAGCGCAGCCGCCCCTTCGCAGACCGGGGCAACATGGCGCCCGCCCTTGATCTCCACAAGAAGCGGCACCCGCCCCCCGACGGTGCGCAGCACCTCGGCAAACGTGGGAACGGTATGCCCCGCCTTGCCGCACAGGGTCATGCGCCCGAGTTCTTCTGCCGTGTAATCGGAAAGGGGGGCATCAATCCCGCACACGCGGGTCAGGGTCGCGTCATGAAAGACCATCGGCACTCCGTCCCGCGAGAGCTGCACATCCAGTTCGATGCCGTACCCCGCGCGGCAGGCGGCATCAAACGCCGCCAGCGAATTTTCAGGCAGGGTATCGTCATGCAGCCCGCGGTGGGCATAGTTCCAGGAGGCATAATACGCCCCCGCCGCGCGGTGGCGGCGCGGGGCGATCAGAAAGAGATACAGAAGAAAGAGCGCAAGCAACGAAAAAAGCGCAATCAACCAGGGCATGAGCGACCTCCGTCAATCATCGGCCACGTCCAGGGCTTCCAGCCCCGCTTTCGGTGCGGGGTTGGCATCCCCGTGGCGGACAAACAGCATGGTAAAGAACGCCAGCCCGCAGGCAATGGCGGCATAGGGGAAGAACACGTTGCGCATGCCAAAGCGGTCATAAAGCGCACCCGAGAAAATGGGGGTGATGACCTGCGCCGCCATGGAGGCGGTATAGTAGTACCCCGTGTATTTGCCGACATCACTGCCCTGGGCAAGTTCCACCACCATGGGGAAGGAGTTGACATTGATGGTTGCCCACGCAATGCCGGCAAGGGCGAAAATGACCACCATGAGCAGGGTGGAAGACCCCGGCTCTACAAAATACCCGGCAGCGAAAGAGAAGGTCAGCAGCGCAACGCCGGCAAGGATGGATTTCTTCCGCCCGATGCGGGAGGCAAGGAACCCGACGGGAATATACGAAATGACCGCCGCCCCCTGCGCGATCATGAGGGTCAGCGAGTAAGAAACCCCGAGAATGTTGGTGGCATAGAGCGAATATTTCGATGTGATGGAATTATAACCGATATACCACAGCGCGACCGAGGCAAGGATCAGAAGAAGGGATGCCATCTGCCCGCGGGAAAGTTTGCCGCCCGACGCGCGGCGTTCTTCCCGCTCTTCGTCCGCCATCGTGGCGGCAGCCTTCTCCGCCTCCGCGGACCAGGCGGGTTCCCGCACGGTGAACAGGAACACAAGAAGCGCCAGCAGCATGACCACCGAAACCGAGACGAGGTACGCACGGAAATCGGTCTTTCCCTCCGCGCCGGTACCGAAGATCATGGCAAGCACCAGAATGACGATGCCGCCCGCCGTACCCATCAGGTTAATGACGGCGTTGCCCTTGGAGCGCAGGGGTTTGACGGTGACATCCGGCATCAGCGCCACGGCAGGGGAACGGAAGGTTGCCATGGAAATCAGGGCAAGCAGCAAAAAGGCGAGAAAGAGCGGCAGCGTGCCGGCAAAACCGAGCGCGGAAAGCGCAAGCGAGGCAACGATGGTGCCGAAGAAAATATAGGGCGTTCGTTTGCCGTAGCGGGTGCGGGTCTTGTCCGACAGGTTGCCGAAGAAAGGCAGTGCAAAAACGGCGACAATGTTATCCAGCGCCATAATCATGCCCGATGCGGTCTGATCCATGCCGAATTTGTTGGTCAGGATCAGGGGCACGATGGTATCGTACGCCTGCCAGAAAGCGCAGATGAGAAAAAAGGCGAAGCCGACGAGGATGGTGCGTTTGTAATCGAGTTTCATGAAACTTCCTCCTGTAATAAGCCGCGCGGGAAACCAGAATTCTCTCCCCATTGTAACACACGCGCACGGCGTTGTCAATTCCCCGTGGGAAAATTAAGAAAAGGAGAGAGGCGGGCACTTGACGTCTGCCTTTTTTTCGTGTATAATGAAGGGACGTGTAAAAAAGGAGGGGTGTGTGCATGGAAATCATCCGACCCGCAGGCGCCGGAATTTCGGCAGACGGCGCGCGTACGGTAGTCGCCCTCGGTTTTTTTGACGGCATGCACCGGGCGCACACGGCGCTGCTTGCCCGTGCCGCGGCGCTGGCGCGGGAACTCGGCGCCACCCCGGTGGTATGCAGTTTCGGCGATGCGGGCATCAAGCCCGGCGTTCCCCGGCTGCTGTCGGAAGAAGAAAAACTCCGCCGCATGGCGGCATCCGGCATGGCACGCGCCTACCTCCTTAATTTTTCGGCGGTGCGGGATCTTGCCTCCGCGGACTTTGCACAGTCGGTTCTTCTCGGCGGTCTTGGCGCCGCGGGGACGGTCTGCGGCTACAACTTTCGCTTCGGGCGCGGGGGAGCGGGGGATGCCACCGCGCTGCGGGCGCTGCTTGCCCCCGCCGGCTGCCGCGCCGAGATTCTGCCCGCCATGACGGTGGGCGGCGTGCCGGTCAGCGCCAGTGAAATCCGCGCTGCCCTGGAAGCGGGGGATGCCGCAGCGGCAGGCAGACTGCTCGGGCGCCCCTATTCCCTTTCGGGCAGGGTACTGCACGGCAAGGCGCTCGGGCGTACCATCGGCATTCCGACGGCAAATCTGGCGTTTCCCCGCGGGCGGCTGATTCCGTCGCACGGGGTCTATGCGGTGCTCTGCCGTCTCGGGGACGGCGGCGACCCGCCGGGGGACGGTTTTCTGCCCGGCATGGCAAACGTGGGAGTGCGCCCGACGGTAGAAGAGAGCGGTGCCGTCAACTGCGAAACGCACCTGCTGTGCGGCGACGCAGGCGACCTCTACGGCAAAGAACTGACGGTATATTTTATCCGCCGCCTGCGCGGCGAAATCAAATTCGGCAGCGTGGATGCCCTGCACACACAGTTGTTGCGGGACAGAAACGCGGCAAAGGAGTGTCTTCTGACATGGGAGAATGGACAAAACTGACGGCGAAGGGTAAGACCGAAGATTTGGAGCGCATTGCGGCGGTGATGAGTATGCTGGACAACGGTCTGATGATTGAGGATTACAGCGACGTGACGACAGACGGCGTTTACGGCGACCTGATTGACGAGAGCATTCTCGGTGCGGACAAGGAACATGTGGCGGTTTCGCTCTTCCTGCCCGCGGAACGGAGCGTGGGAGAGGCGGCAGCCTTTCTGCGAGAGCGTTTTGCGGCGGCAGGTATGACCGTAACCCTTTCGACCGAGGGGATGCGGGAGGAGGACTGGGCGGAATCCTGGAAGCAGTATTACAAGCCGATTCCGCTCGGCAAGGTGACCGTGGTGCCTGCCTGGCAGGAATATACCCCCGCGCCGGGGGAAAAAATCATCCGCATGGACCCCGGCATGGCGTTCGGCACCGGCACGCACGAAACCACACGCCTTGTCATGCGTTTTTTGCAGGACACCATTGCAGGCGGGGAGCGGGTGCTTGACCTCGGCTGCGGCAGTGGCATCCTTTCCCTCTGCGCCTCCAAGCTCGGCGCGGCGTTCTGCGCCGCCTATGACATCGACCCCGTGGCGGTACGGGTGGCGGAAGAAAACATCCGTGCCGACGGGGCGGATAACATCGTCTGCGGTACCTCCGACCTGCTTGCTTCGGTCGATCTTTCGGGCGGAAAATACGATTTTGTGGTCGCCAACATCGTAGCGGACGTCATCATCCGTCTGCTGCCCGATGTGGGCGCTTATATGACCCCGGGGGGCAGAATGATTGTCTCGGGCATCATTTCCCCGCGGGCGGAAGAAGTGTATGCCGCCATTGCGGCAAACGGTTTTACGGTGGTGGAAGAGCGGCGGGAGAACGACTGGCTCGCCATTCTCATCCGCCGGAACTGAGGCGGTCGCCATGCCACGCTTTTTTGTCAGTGCAGAAGCGCTTGCCGGCGATACGGTGGAACTGCGGGGAGAAGATTGCCGCCACATCGGGCTTTCGCTGCGCATGGCGGTGGGCGACCCCGTTACCCTTTCGGACGGCAGAGGGCAGGAGTGCCTTTGCCGCCTGGCGGAGATCAGCCCCGCGCGGGTGGTCTGCCGGGTGGAAGAGCGACGGCCGGGCGCCGGAGAGATGCCGGTTTCCCTGCGCCTCTACCCCGGGCTTGCCAAAGGGGAGAAAATGGAGTGGATTGTGCAGAAGGCGGTGGAACTCGGGGCGGACGCCGTTCTGCCCTTTGAGAGCAGCCGCTCGGTGGTCCGCCTGCATGCCGACCGTGCCGAAAAGCAAACGGCGCGGCTTGCCCGCATCGCGGCCGAGGCGGCGGGGCAGTGCGGCAGGGCGCGCCTGCCCGGGGTGTTCCCTCCCCTTTCGTTTGCCGCGGCGCTGGCGGATGCCGCCGCGCACGGAGCGCGCATCCTCTTCTGCTATGAGGGAGAAAAGAATACCACCCTGCGGGCGGCACTGGAAGAAGCCCGCGCGGACGGCGTCGGCACGATTGCCCTGTTTACGGGGAGCGAGGGGGGCTTTTCGCCGGAGGAGGCGGAGGAAGCGTGCCGCACGGGGGCAAAACCCGTGACGTTCGGGGCGCGCATTCTGCGGTGTGAGACCGCGCCGCTCTTTGCCCTCTCCTGTGCCGCCTTCGTTTTCGAAATGTAAGTTTTGTCGTTTTGTATAAAAATTTTCTGATTTTTAGGACAGTTTCCATAAAAATTTTTATTTTTCCTATTGAAAAACCACAAAAAATAGGGTAAAATAATATGCAGTATCACCAAAAGAGTGCATTTACTTTGCAGAAGGAGCAGGATTATGCCTAACAGACTGTATCAGAGCGTTGTACAACAGATGAAGGAGACGGTGGACCGCACGTTCGGGGTTCTGGATGAAAACGGCGTCATCGTTGCGTGCAGCGATCTGCAAAAAATCGGGGAATCCCGTTCCGGCGTGCGGGAGGAAATCACCTACGTCACCGGCTGTACGGTATATGAAGGCTACACCTATCATCTCATCACCACGGGGGGAAAGGCAGACTGCATCACCTTTGTCGAAGGGGACGATAAGATGGCGGAACAGCTTGCCGCCGTTCTTGCCGTTTCGTTCGCCAACATCAAAAATCTTTACGATGAGAAGTATGACCGTTCCTCGTTCATCAAAAACATCATCCTCGATAATATTCTGCCAAGTGACATTTACATAAAGAGCAAAGAGTTGCGCTTCGCCAACGAAGAATACCGCATTGTGTTCCTGATCAAATTTGCGGGGCAGTCGGAAATGCTGCCCTATGAAATGGTACAGGGGCTGTTCCCCGACCGCACGAAAGATTACGTCATCAACGTAGGGGAGCAGGATATCGTCCTGGTCAAGGAAGTGGGCGAGGGCTGCGATATGGCGGAGATGGAGCAGCTTGCCGCCGGCATTGCCGAAACGCTGAACAGTGAATTTTACGTCAAAGTCTCCATCGGTATTTCCACGGTGGTGGATAACCTCAAGGATCTGGCACGTGCCTATAAGGAAGCGCGCGTTGCCATTGAAGTGGGGAAAGTGTTTGACACCGAAAAAAACATCGTCAGTTACGAAAACCTCGGCATCGGGCGGCTGGTATATCAGTTGCCGACTACGCTGTGTGAGATCTTTATGCAGGAGGTATTCAAGAAAGGCTCAATCGAATCGCTGGATCGGGAAACGCTGATGACCGTACAGGCGTTTTTTGAAAACAACCTGAATGTCTCCGAAACTTCCCGTAAACTGTTCGTTCACCGGAATACCCTGGTATATCGGCTGGAAAAAATCCGTAAGATGACAGGGCTGGATCTGCGGGAGTTTGACCATGCCATTACCTTCAAAGTGGCGCTGATGGTGAAAAAATACCTGACAAGCAAACCCGCGAAATTCTGAAAACACGACCCCGGCGCACAGGTGTCGCTGCGCCGGGGGGCGTTGTCGTTTTGGCGCGGGAGGTTTTCCGCGCGGGAGGGTGCATGAAACCAGAAAAACTTGTGCCGCGCAGCCGCGCCGTTCTGTGTGTGGTGCTGTGCGTGCTGTTCTCTTGCCTGACGACCTACCAGTTCTGCTATTACAGTCTGCTGACCGGGCACCGCAACCAACTGACCGAGGAGATTGCGGCGCTGCGGAACCAATACGAAAAAACGCTGCGCGCACAGGAGACGCTGATCGGATCCCTGGAGGCGCGCGTCGGCGAACAGGATGCCGAACTGACCGTTCTGCGCGCGCAGGTGGACGATCTGACCGCGCGGCTGGTTTCGATTACCGGGAAACCGGACGGCACGGCGGAGGATTGCCTGCGGGGGCTTTTGCAGAATGCCCTGAAAAAGGGGCACCGCCATCTCGGCGTCTCGCCGGGGGCGAACCTGGAGGAAGAGGTCGATGCCTATATGCAGACCTACGCCGACGGTTACCTGAAAACGGCGGAACAACTTTTGCTCATTGACTATCTCTACCGCACCAACTATGCGGGGAATCTGCCGGGCAGCGAAAAGATCACCGAAGCGGTGAGCGAGGCGTATCTTGCCGCCGCGGGCGATGTCTATGCCCGCTACTATACCGCAGAGGAATATGATGCGTTCCGCGATCAGATGGACGCTACCATCCGCTGCGGCATCGGCGCCGTTTCCACCGCCGCGACGGAAGGCGGCATTTATATCTGCCATGTCTATGCCGCCGGTTCTGCCAAAGAAGTCGGCATGATGGCGGGCGACCGGGTAACGAAGGTGGACGGCAAGGACATTACCGCCCTGCCGTATGCCGACGCCGTTGCCCTGATTGCAGGGAGTGAGGGAACGACCGTCACTCTGACAGTGGTGCGTGACGGAGCGGAAATGACCTTTACCCCCGTCCGCCGGACGTGTGAAGCGGAAACGGTGCTCCGTACCACTTATACGGTGGGAGAAAAGACGATCGGCTACATCCGTCTGATTTCGTTCACCGCCCGCACGGCGGAGCAGTTTGCCTCCGCCTATGAAAAACTGGAGGCAGCGGGCATCTCCGCCCTGGTTCTTGATGTGCGGGATAACGCAGGCGGACTGCTGACCGCGATTCTCGACACGCTGGACTATATCGTGCCGAAGGATACCCTTTTGGTGCGTTATGATTACCGCAACACGCACAACCAGAAAGCCGATTACACGGCAAAGACCGACCATCGGATCGACCTTCCGATTTACGTGCTGCAAAACCGCCGCACCGCTTCCGCCGCCGAGTTGCTTTGCGCCGTCCTGCGGGAAACGCGCGGCGCCACGCTGATCGGCGAGACTACCTACGGCAAGGGCGTGATGCAGAGCGGCTACCGCTTTGAGAGCGGCGCCTATATCACCGTGACCGTGGCACATTACGCGCCCCCCTCCGGCAAAAATTACGATGGGATCGGGCTTTCCCCCGACGAGGCGGGCGCAGTGGCGTTGCCCGAAAAATGGCAGGACGTTTCCGTCTGGCTCTTGCCGGAGGAAGAGGATCTTGCCCTGCACCGTGCACTGGCGCTGTGCGCCTCACACTTTGACCACACATAAAATTTATAGCGATATAGAGGAGAATTACCATGTCCGAAGTCAAAAATTATACCCCCGTGGAATTTGCGGAACTGCAGAATGAACTGGAACTTTACAAAGTAAAGCGTGAGGAAAACAAAAAAGATATTTCCACTGCCCGCAGTTTCGGCGACCTTTCCGAAAACAGCGAATACGATGAAGCCAAGCTCGAACAGGGCAAAATCGCCGCGCGGATTGCGGAACTGGAAGAAATGATTGCCAACGCCCATGTGATGGACGAAAGCGAACTGGACGCCAGCATTGCCAACGTCGGCTCCACGGTAGAGGTACGCCGTGTGGAAACGGGCGCGATATCCACCTATGTTCTGGTCGGTTCGTTCGGTGCCGACCCCGTACACGGCAAGATTTCGGATGAATCCCCGATCGGCAGTATGCTGAAGGGTTCCCGCGCCGGCGATACCGTAGAAGTTACCACGCCAAACGGCAACATATTCCACCTGGAAGTTTTGAGTGTAACGAGATAAGTAAAGGAATTTGAGATATGCAGGACACGAACGCACAGACCGGCGCCACCAACGAACTTGCCATCCGCCGCGAAAAACTCGCCGCGCTGGTGGCGGAGGGGAAGAACCCCTATGAGATTACGAAATATGACGTGACGGCAGACAGCCGCACTCTGACCGAAAACTACCGGGATTCCGAAGACCCCGCCGCGGGCGAGGTGGTATCGCTTGCGGGCAGAATGGTCTCCCGCCGCGTCATGGGAAAGGCATCCTTTGCCCACCTCCTGGACCGCAGCGGCAAAATGCAGCTCTACATCCGGCGGGAGGACGTCGGGGAAGAAGACTACGCCGCCTTCAAAAAATGGGATATCGGCGACATCATCGGGGTGGAGGGATATGTGTTCCGCACCCAGACAGGAGAGGTTTCGCTGCATGCAAAGCACATCCGGCTGCTCTCCAAGTCCCTGTTGCCCCTGCCCGAAAAATTCCACGGTCTGACCGATACCGACCTGCGCTACCGCCAGCGGTATGT
>CAKSLR010000014.1 GCA_934467435.1 uncultured Eubacteriales bacterium
GTTTGTCTCCATGGCAATCGGTACCAGTGTGACCGTTGCTGCCGCCATCGGTGCACGGGATGAAGAGCGGGTGGAACGGCTGGTTCATACCAGCATCGCATTTTCGCTCGTCGGCGGGCTGATTACCATGCTCGTGGGTGTGATTTTTGCGCGCGATTTTCTTTTGCTCCTGGATACACCGGACGACATCATCGATATGTCCACGTTGTACATGCAGATTTATTTTTCCGGCTCGATTTTTTCGATGTTTTATAACTTCGGCGCCTCTGTTCTGCGTGCGACAGGGGATTCCCGCCGTCCGCTCTACTACCTGTTCATCTCGGGGTTAGTCAATGTGGTGCTGAACCTGTTTTTTGTTCTGGTTCTGGGTATGGATGTAGATGGGGTCGCCTATGCGACGATCATTTCGCAGATGATTTCGGCAGTCATGGTATTTGTCGCGCTTGTGCGGGAGACAGGTGCCTGCCGCCTTGTTTTGCGCCGCATCCGGTTCTGTCGGCGGGAATTTTCGGATATCGTGCGCATCGGGTTGCCCGCCAGCATTCAGAGCCTGGTGTTCTCCATCTCCAACTCCATTATTCAGGCGGCAATCAACTCGTTTGATAAAGTTGCCATTGCCGGGCATACCGCATCTTCCAACATTGATAATATAGTCTATACCGCCATGTACACCACATCCACCGCTGCGGTAACCGCCGTGGGGCAGAACGTGGGGGCGGGGAAGTACCGCCGGATTCTGCACATCCTCTTCGACTGCCTGCTCATCACCACCGTGATATGGGCAATTTTCGGTGGCGGCGTTCTGCTCTTTCAGCGGGAGTTGCTCGGCATCTATCTTCCGAATTCGCCGCAGGCGGTGGAATATGGCATCCTGCGTTTCTCGGTCATTACCACCACGTATTTCCTTTGCGGGTGGATGGATACCATCACCGGCGTGACCCGCGGCATGGGTTCTTCACTTGTGCCGATGATCGTGTCCGTCATCGGGGTCTGCGGCGTGCGTTTGGCGTGGATTTATACTGTCTTTACTGCGAACCACGATCTGACTACGCTTTACTGGTCCTACCCCGTTTCCTGGTCATTTACCGCGCTGCTGCAACTGGTGCTTTGCCTGATTGTGCGCCACCGCCTTGCCGCGCAGCAAAAAGAAATTGTCATGGAAGAAACCATCCCCTGCTGAAAAGGAGCATCTATGACCCCAAAAGAAGAATTTGTCGAACTCTACCGCTCTCTCATTCATCGGGAGGGGGCGGAGAAACTGCTCGATTATCTCCTCTCACCCGCCTCGGACTTTTTTACCGCCCCTGCCAGCACCCGGTACCACGGCAGCCGTGCGGGTGGGCTTTGTGAGCATAGCCTCAACGTGTATCATTGCCTTGCGCGCTATCTTGCCCGCCCTGAGGCAAAGGAGGAATACGGGCTTTCCTATGATCCCGAAACCATTGCCGTTTCCGCGCTGCTGCACGACATCTGCAAGGTCAACTGTTACAAGGTCAGCCAGCGCAACGTAAAAAACAAAGAAGGGCGCTGGGAGAGCGTGCCCTATTATGAGTTTGATGACCAACTCCCCTACGGGCACGGCGAAAAGTCGGTTTATATCGTCAGCGGGTATATGCGTCTGACGCGGGAAGAGGCTTTTGCCATCCGGTATCATATGGGCTTTTCGACCGAAATGGATGCCCGCAATGTCAGCGCGGCGTTTACCGCCTATCCGTTGGCGGTGGCGCTTTATGTGGCGGATATGGAAGCAACCTTTTTCGTGGACGACCGCAAAAAAACGGGTTCTTCCGAAACCATCTGAACCGCGCCACCTCCCCCGCGGTGCGGGTACATCAGCGGTGCGGTCGCAGGTTTGCCGGCACACCGCAGGGAAAGGAAAACCGGATTTTCCTCTTGTCGGTGGACGGACCGGCGATGCAACAGAAAGAAGGCGGAAAGATGCAGACAGAACGATTGACCCCCGCCCTGTTGCGGCGGACGATCGGGTGAGCATCCGTCCGATCCGGATCGACTTTGCACGCTCCCCCTATGGGATAGGACACGCAGAAGAGCGTGGAGCCGGAGGAAGTGCAAAAACAGGTTGCACGTTAAGCAGATGAAACACGCGCCGGGGCGGCGCACCTCGTTTTCGTCTGTTGCCGGGCGGGTACCGTGATCGGATTTGTTTCACTCCGTACCGAGGATGAGGGGTTTGAGATCGGGTACGGTTTTCTTGCAGCATTCCACGGGAAAGGCTATGCGCAGGAGAGCCCGCTTGCCGTCCTCCGTTACGCGAAAGAGCCGGGGGAAAGCGGGTGAGTGCCGGAAACGGCGCTGAAAAACCTACCCTCTGTACGGTTGCTCCGGCGGGTCGGGTTTGTGTTGACGGAAATGAAGCCACTTTCCTTCTTCCGGGATGCCGCGGAAAACGATATGGTGTTTGAGAGCGGTCATTTTGTGAAAATGCTGTAACGGGTCGCGCCCGTTGTACCGTGAGAAAAGAACCGTGTTCCTGCCGAACGCTGCGGCAGGAACACGGTTCTTCTTTATGGCTCCGCCTCCGGCGGAATCGTTATACGAATTTTTCGAGAATCAGGTTCTTTTTCCCCTTGCGGCTGACGCCATCCTCCTCTACATAGCGCAGCCGCCCGTAGCCGCGCACGCTGAGCAGGTCGCCGCCCCGGGGAGAGACGGTGCCATCGGTCACGCAGCGCCCGTTGCAAAAGACCCGCCCGCCGGCAAACAACGTGCTGCTTTCCGAGCGTGACAGGCGGTAGGCGTGGGCAACAATGGCATCCAGCCGCGGGGAGGTAACCTGAATCCGTTCCCGCTCCACCGCGACCAGAACGCTCGGCGGGGGCGGTGTTTCGGTCAGGCGTACATCGGTATGCCTGACCCGGCGAAGATTCTCGCAAAGAAACGGGGCAAGCGTTTTGGTGGCAAAGAGGTACATGCACTCCTCCCCCCGCGCCAGGTCGCCAAGGCACTCCCGCTTGACCCCCAGGTTCATCAGCGCTCCCAGACAGTCGCGGTGGGTCAGCGGCTCCGCAAATTTCGGGGCGGTGGGGGCAATGCGCAGGCAGACAATCGGAAATTCCTCGGGCGCGTAGCCAAGGTTCTCTTCATCTCCGAACCGCGCCATCACACGTTCGCATCCCTCCGTGCCGCCAAACAGGGTGTAGGGCACGTAAGAAAAATCCCGTGCCGCCCGCAAAAACAGGTCGCACTCCGCCAGCCCCAAAAAATCGGTAAAGGTATATCTGCCTTTTGCATAACACGCCTCTGCCAGTTCGGTAAAGCGGTGCATTTGTCTTTCGTCATCGGTCATGTTTTTTTCTCCTCATCCCGGAGAGCGGCGGCTTAGTCTGCCGCCGCTCTTTTGTTTTCACCGCGTGGGGTGGTGGCGGCAAAATAGCGTTCCATCGCCTCGCCGAGAAGAGAAATGGCAAGGGTCAGTTCCTCCATCCGATCCGCACGGCTCATGCGGAGCGTGTAAGACGCCACACTGTAGATCAGAGTACCGCTTATGGGCAGGGTATAGTTTCCCTCGGCATCCTTGCCAAGCAGGCGATAGGTGCGCGCCGTCCCGTATTCCGTGGGGGTGAGGGGAACGAGAACAACCAGGTTTTCCCCGTCTGCGGAGACGGTCGGCACATACAGTGTCCCGGTGCCGTCCGAGAGCCGGAAATCAGTGAAAAGGTCATCGGGGTTCTCTGCCGTCAGCGTCAGTTTTAAGAAGATACCGTCCCGCAGGAGCAGGGAAGCAGTCCGGAATGTGAAACGTTTCCCCTCTTTTTCTTCATGAGAGTAACAATCCTGCGCCCCAATCTTCTCAAAATGCAGCATATCTTCATCGCTCAGCGCATCATCGGCGCGGTGGTCGGCATCGGTGCCGAAATAGGTCTGCGCTGCCCCGCCGTAGAACAGGGTCGAAAGCGCGGCATCGTAAATGGCAATGCCGGTTGCATCGGAGGCGGAGCGGTAGGCTTCCACATATGCCATCATCAGTGCGGCAAAGGTGGTGCTCCGTCGCTCTTCCGCTTTTGCGTGTGGAATGGTGACCGTCACTCCGTCTTTTCTCGTGTAGCGGGTGTCCGCTGCACGGACGGTATAGGAAATCTCCGCGGTCATCCGATCGGCATAGATTCCGCCGATGCGGTAGAAGGTGCCGTTTTCACCCTCGCCGCGCGTCGCCGTGACGGCGGTATCGCCGATGCGGAAGTCCGAAAACTCCTCTCCCTCTGCCGTCGGGTAGAACTTCACTGCAAAATCTTCTCCGAGCGCGGCGCTTGCCAGATTCGGTGCGCTGCGATAGGTCGCCGAGGGGAAGAAGAAGAAACCAACGCCGTCCGCCGGGGTCACATCGGCGGTATCTACCGTGCAAAGCACTTCCAGGCGGTCGCCCTTCGCAAGGTAAATGTCTCCGATCTGCAAACGGTTGAGAGAATACACCACGTCCCGGCTCTTTTGCGTGTAGTCCAGGGGTACCACTTCCGAAAGGCGTACCCCGTTGAGATACACCGCGTAATGTACGCGAAGGTCGGTCTGCATGCCGGCGGTAAAGTTACGGCCAAATCCCTCGCAGTCCAGGGTCACTTTTCCGCTGCGCGGTGCGGTGTAGCGCCAGCCCGCCGGGGCGCCGCTGCGCAGGGCAAAGGCGCCTCGGGCACCATAGGTGTCGGTTTTTGTGCCGTCCGACAGCAGATACCGTGCGGTATCCGCAACCGTGCCACCCGCAGTGTAACAGCCGTTTGCCGCTTTGCCCGGTGTCGCTCCGGCGCCACCGGCAATTGCCGCCTCATTTTCATAGCCGACAGCGGACCAGGGGAAGGCGCCGGTCGGATCCTCGACCGCCTTGCGCGCAAAGTCTGCTTCATAGGTCGGGGTACGGTACCCGATGCTGGCGAAGAAGATCTGCCCCGAGCCATCGTAGCGGCTCACACCGCTGCTTTCGATGCAGGCAAGCACTTCAATTTTGTCTCCCTTTTCGGCAGAGATGCCGTAGGGGAGTGCGCGGTTCAGTTCTGCCGCCAGGTTCTTTGCCCGGTTGACGTGTGCTTCATAGGTAATCGAATACCAGTCGTCCCCGGTCGGAAACACCTTTTCCCCGTTCCGAAAAACGGCGTAACCGACGGTCATGGAAACGGGTTGGTCATAGGTCTTTTCCACCTGCGAAACTTCCGAAAAACGCAGAATCAGCCCGCCGTCTTTTTTCACGGTGTAGCGGTAGCCCGCCGGGCGCCCACTCTCCAGCGCCAGCGCCCCGGCGGCGCCCCAGTAGGAGGCCTGTGCCCCTACGCTGCACCAGACGTCTTTGGTCGGTTTCTGCTTTTCAATGTCGGCTTTGCTCGGGTAGGCGACCACATCCCATTCGGTGCCGAAGTCCTTGGCGTCGATCGAATTACCGGAAGATTCCCGGTAAAGGTCGGGAATCACATCGGCAGCTGCGCTGCCGCCGTCGGCAAGAAAGGTGTAACCGACCGATACCGAAAAGTCATACGGTCCCCAGCCGATGTTGCTGTCCCCGCGGTTAAAGACCACGGCAATCGTATCGCCGCGCTGCAGGAAAACATCTTTCAGCACCATGCCGTAGGGGGTGCGCGCACCGCCCGCCGTGATCCAGGCGCCGGTATAGCCCGTGGGGCTGAAGGAACCGACCGCGGCAAGATTCTCGCGGAAGTTCTTTACCACCGTGAATTTCTGCCCCGCGTCCTCAAATTTCAGATCCAGCAGGGTAATGTCGGCGTAGCCGGTCTCCTCTGCCGTATAAACCACGGCAACGCTGGCATCTTTTGTCGGCAGAATGAAGGGAACGATGTTCGCCACCGCGGCGTCGCTCCGCTTGTTCCAATAGATTCCTCCGTAGGACCAGATGCTGGCATCTTTCGGCGTTCCTACGGTAAAATACTGGTAGGTCTCGTTTGCCGAACGGAAGGGGAGGTATTCTCCCTCGGCATTCAGTCGTCCGCATGTCCATGCCGCATTCGGGTACACGGCATTTCCTTTCCCGTCCGAGGTGGGGAAGCCTGCCTCACCGGGCTTTGCGACAAAGGTATTTTCCCGGAGGAACCCGGCATCAAGAAGTTCAGAGTGGTACGTCGCTTCCATGTGCAGTCCCGTGCCGCCCCAACTCTTTTGCGTGCCAAGGTCGGTAACCACGGCAATCACGTCGCCCCGGTTGATGCGCACTTCGGAGAGTGTGATTTTCGCCATTGCCTCGCCCGCGGCAAGGGTCGCCCAGTTGGCGTCCTCCTCCGTATGGTACTCTCCGGTAAACGAGGAGATTGCGTTTGCAGGGTAGAGAATCTCTCCGGTGGTCAGGTTGACTACGGCGTAGTGGAGGGTGCCTTCTGTTCCCGCCTCGGTATAGCCGCGCATACCCCATGCGGAGAAGGAGAGAATGCCGCTGACGGGGGCGCGATACCCTTCGTACACGCTGCCGTAGCCGTCTTTCGGGCAAACGGTGCTGTTTCCGACTTCAAAGTGATTGCCGCCGTAGGTCCAGGCACTCTGATCTTTGCCGATCAGACCCAGTCCGTTTTCGTTGACGAAAGAGAGCGGCAGAATGCCGTCATGGTAAATACCGATTTCCCAGTTTTCAAGATAGGTGATGCTGCCGGTTTTCTTGTCGTAGAGCGGGAAGTTCGTGCCGCCCGGCTGATGGGCGTAGGAGGTTTTGAGCGAATAAGGAAGGAAGTTCTCTTCCTTTGCGGGGGTTTCAAAAGAAAGGGTTATCGGTTTGCCCGCCGTGCCGAAATAGCTTTTCGGCGTTACGGTCAGGGCATAGGTCTTGCCCGGTTTCAAGAGGATGCCAGACGCATAGACCATATCAGAGCGGCTGGATTCGTAGATGTGAGATGCCACTTCGGCGACATACGGGGCGCCGCCGTCATCCGATTGAAACGAAAGCGTAAAGGATGCGGCGGGAATCTCCCCCGCCGTTGCCTGCGGGAAGCGCAGCGCTGCTGTGATCATGTTGCCGGCTTCCGTCAGCGAGAGCAGTTCAATGCGAATCTGATCCGGGAAGGCGGGGGTTTGTGCCGTGCGGATGGCATCGGTATAAGTGGGTGTCGGCGTGCCGTCCGACCCGTAGCGGAATTCATAGAAAAGCGTGCCGCCGCGGTAATCCTTCATCGGTACGGCGTTCCCGCCGGAAAGAATATAGGGGATGTAGCGCACGGTGTTGTTTTTGTCCACTTCCACCATGAAAAACTCGCCCGCCTGCAGGGTGTTGGTGGAGACGGTGCTCCACCCCTTCGGCGACTGCCATACCGCCATCGGCACATTGGCAGAGCAGTGGGTGTGCCCGGTTGCCAGAATGACTTCGGGGTAACCGTCAAGCAGCGCGGAAAGGTCGCCCGAGTTCGGAACGGCGCAGCCCTCATCGGTGCTGGAAGTGGTGGTGCCGTAGATCGGGTAGTGACAGTTCACGAAAATCGGCTTGCCGGGGGCATCTTTCCGTGCGGTGCGGAGCGCCGCGGAAAGGAACGAAAGCGTCTCTCTTGACAGGTTGCCGTCATAATCATCGATGGAGATTCCGATCATGTGGAATCCACCGACGACCTTGTGGTAGTGTACGCCTTCGTTATTCTGCACCGCACCGGTTTTGACCAGATGATCGACAAAGACCGAGCGGTAGCTCGCAAGAATTTCGGCACGGTTCCCGTGCGGATATTCGTTCCAGATATAGGCATACTTCTTTGCTACGGAGTCCGACTTCGCGAAATAGCCGTTGTTGTAGTCATGGTTACCGAGCACGGCGAGAATGGGAAACTCTTCTCCCATCAGGTCGTGAATTTCCCCGAAGCGCGCAGCCAGTGCCTCATATTCGTTCGGGTAGGCGGCAGAGAGCTGGTCGCCGCCCGCCGTTACGGCGGAAATCGGCACGCCGTCGCGATCGGCAATCGCTTTTGCCGCCTGCACGATGCCGGGGATCTGTGTGCCGGTGGAGGTCGGTGTTCCGGTCGGCGCGCTTGCCGTAATATGTTCATCGGCAATGTGCAGATACCGGAAGGTCGGTTGCCAGGAATCCGCCGCCGAAACCCCCATGGCACACAGAGGGGCGAAGGCAAACAGAAAAGAAAAAATCAACAAAAGGGAAGTGACTCGCTTTTTCATACGGTTTCATTCCTTTCAGGTGAATTTTTTTGATTATAGCAGATTGTCAAACTTTTGTCAACTTTTTTTGTATAATTTGTGATATTTACCCGAATCGAGCCGCCTCCGTTCACGAAAAATCCACAGTCTCGCTCTTGTAATTTTGCTCACACTGTGCTATACTGAAACAACCGAAAAGAGAAGGGGAGCATCATGGCAAACGAAATCACCGAAGTAGATGTCAGGAAGATTCGGGAGGAACTGGAACACCGCAAACAGGTGTTGCGCCCCCAGTTGCATGAGGAGGTCAAACGCACGAGGGAGTACGGAGATCTGAGTGAAAACGACGAATACCGTACCGCCAAGCGGGAGCGGAACCGCAATGAGAGCCGAATCCGCTATCTCGAACGTTTTTTGGAGAACGCCGTCATCGTCAAAGCAGGGCAGAACCGGCGCGGTATCGGTCTTTTTGACGTGGTGGAGTTTCTGAATGAACGCACCGGCAGCGTCCGGCGGGTGCAGATTGTCACCAGCCTGCGGCAGGACGCGCTGCGCGGCTTTATCAGCAAAGAGTCGCCGGTCGGGCGTGCGCTGGTCGGGCGCGCGGTGGGGGATCGGGTTGAGGTGGAGATCGCCCCCGGCAACTCCTATTTCATCACCATTCAGAGTGTTACGGTGGGAGAGGATAACGAGGACCTGCCGATCAGCAGTTACTGAGCGCCTTTGGGGTTTCCCGGTTCGGCTTGTGAAGTGAGAGGGTGGTTTCATGGATCTGTTTCAATACAAGAAGGCTTTTGATTTACTGAATGATTTCTTTGTGCGGGGAAAGGCGGATGTTTCCCGCGTGCCGTACCTGCCGTCTAAAACCGTGGTGTGCGGCAATACCGAAAACTATTTTCCCCGCGTGGCTTCGGCAGCCCGCGGGATTCCCGCCGCCCACCTGCAGGCGATGCTGGAGGCATTTGAGCACAGCAGCCGTGTGAATATTCACTCGGTGACGGTGTTGGCGGAGGATGCGGTGGTGTGTGAGGCTTCCGCCCCGCCCTATGACCGGCGGATTCCCCATGTGACCCATTCCATGTGCAAATCCATTACGGGTCTTGCCATCGGTATGCTGTGGGATGAGGGGCGCATCGATCTCGATCTGCCCGCCTACCGCTATCTGCCTGCTGCGGCGCTGCCTGCACGTCTGTCGGGGAGGATGAAGACCATTACCGTGCGCCACCTGCTGACCATGACAAGCGGCGTTTCCTTTTCCGAGACCGGGCAGGGGACCGATGTGGACTGGGTGCGCGCTTTCTTCTCTTCCGATGTGAAGTTTGAGCCGGGCAGTGAATTTGCCTACAACAGCATGAACACCTATATCCTCTCCGCCATTGTGCGGGCGGTGAGTGGGGTCAGCCTGGTCGAATATCTGCGTCCGCGGTTGTTTGAGCCGCTGCACATCACCAACTTCTTCTGGGAGTCCTGCCCGCGCGGGAACACCAAGGGCGGCTGGGGGTTGTATATCGCGCAGGAGGATCTGCTCAAAATCGGCAAAATGTGCCTGGACGACGGCGAGTTTGGAGGAAAACGCATCCTCAGCCGCGAATGGCTTGCGGAGGCGTGTAACTGCCAGCGCGTCACGCCCGAGGATTCGGGCGACTACAACTACGCCTTTCAGATGTGGTGCGGGCGGGACGGCAGCAGTTTTCTGTTCAACGGCATGCTCGGGCAGAACGTGTGGGTCAACCGCAAAAATCGTATCATCGTGGTGCTGAACGCCGGCAACTCGGAGTTTTTTCAGCAAAGTACCATGCTGCGGATTGTCGAAAAATATCTCGGCGTGGGCTTTACGCGTGAGACGGTGGCGGGGGATGACCGCCGCAACCAGTTCCTGCTTTGGGAATACGAGCGCCACTTTTTTGAAACGCGGCGTTGGGTTCTGCCCCTGCCGCGCCTGCACTGGTACCACCGCCTGCTGAACCGCCTGGTGGGGCGCTCCGCCCACCCGCTGCCCAAGCCCTGCGCGCTTCTTGCAGGGCGGCGTTTCCGTTTTTCCGCCAACAACGCGGGCATTCTGCCCGTATATATCCGCATGATGCAGAACAACCACACCGCCGGGATGCACGGGGTGTCGTTTGAGCGGGAGGGCGACCGTTTCTTCATGCTCTTTGATGAGGGCGGGAGCGAGGTGTACCGCATTGAGGCGGCTTTCTACGGTTACGCCTATTCCACCCTGACCATCCGGGGCGAAAAATACCGTGTGGCAAGCGCGGCGCAGTTCGCGGTGGATGAGGACGGGCGGCGCCTTCTGAAACTGGAGATTTCATTCCTTGAAATTTCCCACACCCGTCGTGTCAAATTCTATTTTGACGGTGAGGACGGCGAATACCGGATGCGGATGCGCGAGGTGCCGGGCAAAGAAGTGGTGGACGGGCTGGTACGCTCGCTGCCCGTTTCCGCCCCGCGGACCCGCGGCATTGTGAATTTTGTTTACGGCAGGATCAATCTGGACTATATCCTTCTCAAGGCGTATGATAAATTCGAGCCGCTGCTTGTCGGTGAGGAGATCACCCACGCGCCCGCCCTGCCGGAGGGAGGGAAAACCCATGGCAAATAAAAACGAAAAAACCAACGTCATGCGCATTCTCGGTGCGGCGGGCGTGCCCTATACCGCGCACGCTTACGATACCTCGCAACTGGACGCCTGCCATGCGGCAGACGACATCGGCGTTGCGCGGGAGCGGCTCTTCAAAACGCTGGTTACCGTTGCACCGGGCGGCGGGCATTATGTTTTTCTGCTGCCCGCGGGGGCAACGCTGGATCTCAAGCGCGCCGCCCGCGCGGCAGGGGTCAAGAGCGTTGCCATGCTGCCGCAGAAGGATCTGTTGCCGCTGACCGGGTATGTGCACGGCGGCTGTTCGCCGATCGGTATGAAAAAGCCGTTTCCCACCTTTGTGGATGAGAGCGCCGCCGGCTTTCCGACCATTCTGTTCAGCGGCGGGCACATCGGATTTATGGTAGAGGTGGCGCCGGGGGCGCTGCTTTCCCTTGTCGGCGCGACTTACGCACCGCTCACGGCGGACTGAGGCACCGCGGGGAGGGCGTTTTCGTGAAGAAGCGCGGCAAAAACGAAGCCGCAAAAAATGCGCCCGCCCCCTTGACAAAACGGGCGGGCGGACGTATAATAAAGAAAAAGGAAGAAAGACGTTGACGGAGAGAGTAGCGCGGGTGCGAAGGGCAGAGCGAGCCGGGTATGGTGTGAGCCGGTGTTCGGTAACTCCGCTGTGAAGATCACTCCTGAGTCGCGGTGCCGAAAGAAGACTTTCTGCGTAGGTGCCGCCGGTTCCCCACCGTCAGACGGGGGGCATATGTCGGTATGCGAAAACGGGTGGTATTGCAAAGCGTGCGCTTTGTCCTGGTTTTCAGGGCGGCGCTTTTTTTATACACCGAACAAAAGAAAAGGAGTTTGTTTCATGTATCAGAAGGTACCGGGAAATCTCAATTTCGTCTCGCGCGAAAAGGAGATTGAAAAGTTCTGGGAGGAAAACCGCATTTTTGAAAAGACGGTGGACGCCCGCAAGCAGTGCCCCACCTATACGTTCTATGACGGTCCTCCGACCGCCAACGGCAAACCCCACATCGGGCATGTGCTGACCCGCGTGATCAAGGACATGATTCCGCGTTACCGTACCATGAAGGGGTACGAGGTGCTGCGGAAGGCGGGCTGGGATACCCACGGGCTGCCGGTAGAATTGGAAGTGGAGAAAAAACTGGGGTTAGACGGGAAGGAGCAGGTCGAGCAGTACGGACTTGCCCCCTTTATCCGCGAGTGTAAGGAAAGCGTTTGGAAGTACAAGGGGATGTGGGAAAAATTCTCTTCTCAGGTCGGCTTCTGGGCGGATATGAAAGACCCCTATGTGACCTACGACAACAACTTTATTGAGTCGGAGTGGTGGGCGCTGCGTCAGATCTGGGATAAGGGGTTGCTGTATAAGGGCTTCAAGATTGTGCCCTACTGCCCGCGTTGCGGCACGCCGCTTTCTTCGCACGAGGTGGCGCAGGGATATAAGAGCGTGAAGGAACGCTCTGCCATCGTGCGGTTCCGCGCGGTCGGGGAAGAGGCGGAGTTCCTTGCCTGGACCACCACCCCCTGGACGTTGCCCTCCAACGTGGCGCTGTGCGTCAACCCCGATGTGGATTATGTCAAGGTTCGCGCGGCAGACGGGCATACCTATTACCTTGCCGCAGCGCTGGCGGACAAGGTGCTCGGCTCTCTCGGAACCGAGGAAACCCCCGCCTACGAAGTGCTTGCCACCATGAAAGGGAAGGATCTGGAGGGGCGCGCTTACGAGCCGCTTTTTGCCTGCACCGGTGAGGCGGTGAAAAAACAGGGAAAACCTGCCCATTTCGTCACGGCGGACGGGTATGTTACCACGTCGGATGGCACAGGCATTGTCCACATTGCTCCCGCTTTCGGTGAGGACGATGCGCGCATCGGGCGTAAATACGACCTTGCCTTTGTGCAGTTTGTGGATGGCAAGGGAGATATGACCGCCGAAACCCCCTATGCCGGCATTTTTGTCAAAAAAGCCGACCCGCTGGTACTTGCCGACCTGGAAAAGGAAGGCAAACTGTTTGCCGCCCCCGCGTTTGAGCATGATTACCCGCACTGCTGGCGCTGTGGCACCCCGCTGATCTACTACGCGCGGGATTCCTGGTTTATCCGTATGAGCGCCGTGCGCGACCATCTGATCCGCAACAACAATACCGTGAAATGGATTCCCGAATCCATCGGGCGCGGCCGTTTCGGTGACTGGCTGGAAAACATTCAGGACTGGGGCGTCAGCCGCAACCGCTACTGGGGTACTCCGCTGAATATCTGGGAGTGCCCGTGCGGGGAGCGTCATTCGGTCGGCTCGATTGCCGAACTGCGCACGCTTGCACCCGATTGCCCCGCAGATATCGAACTGCACCGCCCCTATATCGATGAGGTCACCTTCCCCTGCCCGAAGTGCGGGGGCACCATGCACCGCGTGCCCGAGGTCATCGACTGCTGGTTTGATTCCGGCTCCATGCCCTTTGCCCAGTGGCACTATCCCTTTGAAAATCAGGAGAAATTCCGGCGCTATTTCCCCGCCGACTTTATCTCGGAAGGGGTCGATCAGACGCGCGGCTGGTTCTATTCGCTCATGGCGGTTTCCACCCTGCTCTTTGACTGTGCCCCCTATAAATCCGTTCTTGTGCTCGGACATGTTCTCGATAAGGATGGGCAGAAGATGTCCAAGTCCAAGGGCAATGCCGTAGATCCGTTTGAGGCGCTGGAGGAATACGGCGCGGATGCCATCCGCTGGTATTTCTACTCGAATTCCGCCCCGTGGCTGCCGAACCGGTTTTACCGGGATGCGGTGGTCGAAGGACAGCGGAAATTCATGGGCACCCTTTGGAACACCTACGCTTTCTTTGTCCTGTATGCCAATATCGACGGCTTTGACGCCGGAAACTACACCCTCGACCGTGCGACGCTTTCGGTCATGGACCGTTGGATGCTCTCCCGCCTGCAAAGCCTGATTGCGGAAGTGGACGGAGACCTTGCCGCGCTGCGGATTCCCGAGGCGGCACGGGCGCTGGACGACTTTGTGGACGAGATGAGCAACTGGTACGTCCGCCGTTCGCGCGAGCGTTTCTGGGGCAAGGAAATGACGCAGGATAAGATCAACGCCTATATGACGCTTTATACCTGCCTTGTCACGCTGGCGAAGGTCGCTGCGCCGATGGTACCCTTCATGACCGAGGATATTTATCGCAACCTGGTCTGCACCAACGACAAAACGGCGCCCGAGAGCGTGCACCTGTGCGATTACCCCGTGCCGGACGAGAGCCTTGTGGACCACGATCTGGAGAACCGCATGGAAGAGGTGCTGCGCATTGTGGCGCTCGGGCGTGCCTGCCGCAACGCTGCCACGGTGAAGAACCGCCAGCCGCTTTCGCGGATGTTTGTGAAGGCGCCGTTTGCGCTGCCCGATTACTATACCGCCATCATCGAAGAGGAACTGAATGTGCGGGCGGTGGAATTTACCGACAGCGTGCGGAACTTTACCACCTATACTTTCAAGCCGCAGTTGCGCACGGTGGGGCCGAAGTACGGCAAACGCCTCGCCGCCATCCGCACGGCGCTTGCCGCCCTGGACGGCAATGCCGCGATGGATGAGTTGGAGGCAACCGGAAAACTGCAACTTTCGATCGGGGAAGAAACCCTGCCGCTTGAGCGGGAGGACCTCTTGATCGAAATGACCCGCCTGACTGGCTATGAGTCGCTCTCGGAGGGCGACCTTACGGTGGTGCTGGATATTCAGCTGACGCCCGAGCTGCTCGAAGAAGGTTTTGTCAACGAACTGATCAGTAAGATTCAGAATATGCGTAAGGACAGTGGCTTTGAAGTGACCGACCGCATCCGCGTCGGCGTGTCGGGCAACGCGAAGGTGGAGGACATCTTCCGCCGCAACGAGGCTGCCATTGCGTCGCAGACCCTGGCAAAAGAAGTGCTTTACGGTACATGCGGGGAAGGGGCAAAAGAGTGGAACCTGAACGGGGAGGCCGTTACTCTTTCCGTCAGCCGCATATGAGCGGGGCGGGGAACTTCCGCCCCGGGCGCTACCGCCATTTCAAGGGAGGGGAATATGAACTGCTGACCCTTGCCCGCCATTCCGAGAGCGGAGAACCGATGGTGGTTTACCGCGCCCTTTACGGGGCGGGCGAGGTCTGGGTGCGCCCTGCCGCCATGTGGCAGGAAACGGTGGAGCGGGACGGCAAACGCATACCCCGTTTCACTTACCTGGGAGACGGATATGATACGGAAGGATGACATTCCCGGTCAGCTTTTTTCACTTGCCGACCCCGGATACCGCGATTTTTCGGCATCCCTCATGCCGGGGGTGGCACGTGAGCGAGTCATCGGCGTGCGCACCCCCGCCCTGCGTCAACTGGCGCGGGAGTTGTGGGGTACGCCGACGGCGGAGGCGTTTCTTCTCGATCTGCCGCACCGCTATTTTGAAGAAAATCAACTGCATGCCTTTCTTTGCGAACGGGAGGGGGATGTTGCCGCTTCCCTTGCGCGGTGCCAAAAATTTTTGCCCTATATCGACAACTGGGCGACCTGCGACCAGTTTGTGCCGCGGGCGTTTGCCCGGTCGCCGGAGGCGCTTTCGGACGTGCTGCCCGTTTGGCTCACGTCCGACCACCCCTATACCGTGCGCTACGCCATTCTGGCGCGGATGCGGTATTTTCTTTCCGACGAACGCTTCTCCCCCCGCTACCCGGAGGAGATGATAGGGGTGCGGATGGGGTGGCATTACTACGTGGATATGGCGGTGGCATGGTATTTTGCTACTGCTGCGGCAAAGCAGGAGGAGGCGGCGCGCCCGTTTCTCCTCGCCCTGCCGCCCGCCGTGCGGAACAAAGCCATTGCCAAGGCGCGGGAGAGTTTCCGCGTTCCCCCGGCAGTCAAGGAAGAACTTGCCCGGCTGCGGGTGCCCGGCGTGCCCGCTCTGCGTCCCTACTGAAAAAAGCCCCGATTGAAAAAGAACCCCCGGCATGTGGCCGGGGGTTCTTTTTCAGTGCCGGGTCATTTCGTTCTGCCGTACCTGCCGCAGGGCGTCGGGATCCAGGGAAACCGTTTGGGTGCAGGCGGCTCTTTCCCGCCGTTCAATGACCATATGGTAAATGGACGAGAGAACGAATTCCAGCCCGCCGATGCACAGACAAATGCCGATCAGCGTAGCGTTCTCGGTCACATGGTCGGCAAAGGGGAGTGCAGGAAACCGCAGCATCCACAGCCCCGCCGCTACCGACAGAAGCGAAAAGATCACGGGAAGCCACCATAGGGCAACCTCCGCGCGCTTGGCGCGGGAGGCAAGCGAAAGAAGCAGGCTACCATACATGATGGCAAACAGCCCCGCCGCAATCGAAAGATACTCCATGGCGTGGGCAGGGGCAAACAGAATGTACCCGCCGCATACCAGTGCCAGCGCGTAAGCGCAAAGCAGCATGGCAAACCGCAGTCCGCGTTCCCGCCAGGCAAACAGGCGGGCAAGGAAAAAGGTGAAAAGAATCACCGTCAGTCCGCCCAGCACACGACCGACCCAACTGACCGCCCCCTCAGGGAACAGGATAAAGAGGACGCCGCCTGCGCAGAGCAGCAGCGCACACAGAAGTTGCCCCCAGGCAAAATGGCAGAGGGCGGAAAAGAATGGTTTGACCGAACGCATGGTTTTCTCCTTTCGTTACGCCGTCAGGCGTGAAATGCAAAAATCCGCTGCAAAAAGTCCTCGTGGTAAGCGTGGTTCTTTTTGCTTTCCGAGGCGTTCCAGGCATTTGTCAGCACGCCGGTGCGGCGAATACAAATCAGGGTGTCGGCGGGCATATCCTTTATCCCCGCAAAAAAGTTGCCGAACTCGGTCTCATGCAGGGGAAAGGCGTAGTCGTCATATTCGTTGGCGGGCAGATCTTTAACATATTCGGAAAGTTTTTCTAAGAACCCCGCCTCCCGCATGTCGGCATACCACGCGGGGTCAAGGAAGCAGATCACCGTTTCCCCGCTCATCAGTTCGCTGTCGTAAAGACTCTTGTTCTGCTGAATCAGGTTGCCGTTGACAAAGGGCGCCTCGTCCTCCCCCCCCTTATATTCTTCCCGCAGCGCCTCCAGCTGTTCGGAGGTCATGAGAAAAAGCGGCTTGTAGGAAACGCGCTTTTCCCCATCCTCGTTATAGTCCTTCATCAGTTGCCGGAAGGCATCCTCCACCGCGGCGGCGGGGGTTGCCTTGTCGCAGTCAAACCACGGCCCCGCATACAGGATATGTAAATCCGCCCCCGTGCGTGTGGCGCACTGCACCACGCAGATGGGAACCACAACGGCGAGGAACAGAACGGTCAGAATGGCAAATTTGTAGTGGTACCAGAGGTTCGAAAAGAAGTTCCGTTTCCCGCCGCCCGGCGGCGGGGGCGGAGTCTCTTCGGCCGGCGTATGTAAATGGGAGAGGCGTTTTGCGGCAACGCTCTCATAGACTTCATCATCCGCGTTTCGGTTTTCGCTGTTTTCGTCCATGTTTGTCTCCTTTTCTTACATTTTGGTGGGTTTTAGTATAACACACGCGCCCGCCCCTGTCAAGGCGGCATTTGTGAACATCCCGGCATCTGCCGTTCCTCCGGGGCGGCGGACGTCAGAGGACGATTGCCCCTGCCGCCGCTACGGTCCTGGCGCTTTGGGCAATGCCCGCCTGCAGGGCTGCCTCCGCCCCCGCACCGCGAAGATAGGCGGTGGCAAAAGCGGCGGCAAACGCATCCCCCGCGCCAACGGTGGAAACCACCTGCACCGGCTTGGCCGGTGCGCGGAAAAGTCGCCTCTCCCGCGTGTCCCAAACCAGCGCTCCCGCTGCCCCGCAAGTGATGACTACGGTATGCAGCTGCGGGAATGCCGCCGCCAGCGCTTGCGCGGCATCGGCGGGGGCATTCTCCTCGCTGCCAAGCGAGAGGCGTAGGACCTCGGGCAACTCCTCGTCACTGATTTTCAGCATGGTGGCGTTTTGCAGGCAAAGCAGCACAGCATCGCGCGAAACAAAGGGGGCACGCAGGTTTACGTCGCAAAACACCTCGCGGCAGCGCCCCGCGGCAAGAATTTCGCGAATCGCCCGGCACGGGGCAGGGGAACGCTGAATCAGCGTGCCGAAATAAAAGAGGTCAAAATCCTCCCCGGTAAATGCCCCTGCTGTGATGGCATCGTAAGCCACGTTTTCAAGAATTTCGTAACGCGGTACGCCCGTTGCCGAAAGGGTGACGCGGCAGGTGCCCGTTGCCATACCCGGAATGCGGGCAATGCCCTCGGTGCCAATGCCGTAGCCCGCTGCGGCGCGGATGGCGGATGTGCCGTTTTCGTCTTCCCCTACCGCCGAAAGCAGGTGACATTCCGCTCCCGCCGCCGCGGCATATGCCGCAAAATTCAGCGGCGCTCCACCGAGCGTCGCCCGGTCGGGGTATTCATCAAAAATAATTTCACCGAGTACAAGAAATCGCATGGTAAGTCCTCTTTTCTATGGATCAGCCATGGATACTTTACCATATTTCCGCGCCTCTGTCAAGTCGAGAAAAGCGTCATCCCGCAGGATGACGCTTTTCTCAAAACACAAGAATCAGGGCGCCCGCAAACGCAACCGCCACGGCAAGCCACTTACGCCGCGTGGGGCGATGCCCCGCCAACAGGTCAATCAGGGCAGAGACGATGATGGTGCCGCCGGTGACAAACGGGTATTGCACCGAGGCATCAATGTGAACCAGGGCGAGAACCAGAATCAGGTTGCCGATGCCGTTGAAGAGCGCGTAAGCCGCCGTAACGGGCAGGGCGCGGGCAGGAGACTTCAGTGCTACCTGCTGCCGCCGTAGGCGGAAGAGGAGCAGCAGAACGCCGCTGATGACGGTGGCGGACATGGCGGTGAGCAACATATATCCCTCTCCGGAAACCGGCTCCGCACAGGTCTGGTGCAGTTTGGAGAACACCCCCGACATGCCGTTGAATACGAACACCGCCGCATAATATCCGAAACCGCCGCTCCGCCTTTCCCGATTGCCCGTGCCGAGCCACAGGGCAAACGCAATCAAAAGAAAGCAGCCGATTTTTACGGCGCTCAGCGCTTCCCCCCAGAACAGAATCCCGCCGAGAAAGGGAAGGGTCATGCCCCCCAGCATCGCAAACAGGGAAAAGGTCGTCAGATCAACCCGCTCCATTGCCTTTCCGGCACTGTAAATGTAGAGGACGTTGTTCAGCCCGCTCAGGGCGGCGACCCCCATTGCGGGGAGCGAGAAGGAAAGGCGGAAACCGTTGAGGCAGAACATGATGCCGGCGCAGATCGCCGTGGTCAGATGGGAAAAAATCATGGTGGCGGGCACGCCGGCGCCCTCGGTTTTTTCATAGCGTTGTTGAAAGAAAAATTGCAGACCGAAGAGAACGGTCGCCACCGATACCAGAAGATAATACATGAGTTTACCTGTCAGATGTTATTTTCGGTGCGCCTCCGGCGCACTTTTTGATGGGATGCGGTTTCAGCAGAGTTTGGCACCGGCCGGAATGTGAGGATCCACCATCAGCAAATGCAACTTTTCTTCGCCGTTTTCGTGATGCACGGCGGAGATGAGCATACCGCAGGAGTCGATGCCCATCATCGGGCGGGGCGGCAGGTTCGTGATGGCGATGCAGGTCTTGCCCACCAGCTCCTCCGGCTCATAATATTCGTGAATTCCACTCAAAATGACCCGATCTGTGCCGGTTCCGTCGTCCAAAACGAACTTTAAGAGCTTTTTGGACTTCTTCACGGCTTCGCATTCTTTGACCTTTACGGCACGGAAATCACTCTTGGAGAAGGTGTCAAAATCGACCTGATCCTCAAACAAAGGCTCAATCTGAACATTGGAAAAATCGATTTTTTCCTCCACAACCGGAGCCGCCTGAGCAGCCTCCGCAGGAGCCGAAACTTCCTTGGAAGCCTTCTTGTCAGAGTCAAGCGGCTTCATGGTCGGGAAGAGCAGCACATCGCGAATGGAGGCGCTGTCGGTCAGCAGCATGACCAGCCGATCCACGCCGAAACCAAGCCCGCCGGTCGGCGGCATGCCGTATTCCAGCGCCGTGACAAAGTCATAATCCACCTCGGCACGGCAGCCGGGTTCGCTTGCCCGCTTTTCGGCAACCTGCCGCTCAAAGCGTGCGCACTGGTCAATCGGGTCGTTGAGTTCCGAGAAGGCGTTGCCGAACTCGGTGGCGTTGATAAAGTATTCAAACCGCTCGGTAAACGCCGGTTCGCTTGCTTTACGCTTGGCAAGCGGGCTGTTTTCCACCGGGTAGTCGTAAATAAAAGTCGGCTGAATCAGGTTTTCTTCCACAAAGGCATCAAACAATTCGGCAAGCACGGTGCCACGGGTCGCGTCCGCCGGGACGGGAACGTGTTTTTTCGCCGCATCGGCACGGGCATCTTCATCGCTTTGCCAACTGTAGTAATCGCAGCCCGAATATTTCTTCACCGCTTCCGCCATGGTCAGGCGTTCCCAGTGGTCCATATCAATGTCCTTGCCCTGGTAGCGGATTTTCCGGCTGCCGCAGATGCGGTCGGCAAGCAGTTTGTAAAGTTCCTCGACCAGATCCATCATGCCGTGGTAATCGGTAAACGCCTGGTAGAGTTCAATGGTGGTGAACTCGGGGTTGTGCTTGGTGTCCATCCCCTCATTGCGGAAGATTCTGCCCACTTCATATACC
>CAKSLR010000015.1 GCA_934467435.1 uncultured Eubacteriales bacterium
ATTTTTTCTCCTCCGGTTGCTTCTGTTTTTTGTTTTTTTGTATTTATCTGCGCTCCCGGCGCGGCAACTGCGGGGAGCGAAAGGGGGCGAAAGCGATTGAGCCGCAACGCATTCGTCACAACCGTGAAACTGGACAGGCTCATCGCGGCCGCGCCGAACATGGGGTTCAACTGCCAGCCGAGCAGTGAAAGGAATACACCCGCGGCAAGCGGAATGCCGAGGCAGTTATAAAAGAACGCCCAGAACAGATTCTCCCGAATGTTGCGCAGGGTGGCGCGCGCCAGCCGAATGGCAGTAACGAGATCCGAAAGGTTGCTGCGCACCAGCACCACATCCGCGGCATCCATTGCCACATCCGCTCCGGCACCGATGGCAACGCCGACGTCCGCGCGCGTCAGCGCGGGAGCATCGTTGATGCCGTCGCCCACCATGGCAACCTTTCCTGTTTCGGAAAGGCGGCGTACCACTTCTTCTTTGCCGTCCGGCAGAACGCCGGCAACCACTTCCGAAATCCCTGCCTCGGATGCCAGGGCACGGGCGGTGCTCTCACGGTCGCCCGTGACCATGACCACCCGCAGTCCCATATGCCGCAGAGCGCGGACGGCGGCAGCGCTGTCCGGCTTGATGCGGTCTGCCACGGCAATCATACCGGCATAGGTATCATTGCGGGCAAAGAAGAGAGGCGTTTTTCCCTCGGTTGCCATTTTTTCCGCCAGGTCGGCAGCGACAGCGGGAATTTTGACCTGTGACGAAACAAATTCATATTTGCCTCCAAGCAGCACCGCATCCCCCTGTACGCCGCGCAGACCGTTCCCCGCCACCGCCGTAAAATCCGTCAGCGGAGCGGCGGAAAGGGCGCGCGACTCGCCTTCCCGACAGATCGCACGGGCAAGCGGATGCTCGCTTTTTTCCTCCAGTGCAAGCGCCAGTGTCAAAAGGTCGTTCTCACTGCCCGCTGCCGGCAGGCAGTCGGTCACAAACGGTTCCCCTGCCGTTAGCGTGCCGGTCTTGTCGAGTGCCACGATTTTCACGCGACCGCACTCTTCCAGTGCTGCTGCGGTTTTGAACAGAACCCCGTTCTTTGCCCCTACGCCGCTGCCTACCATAATGGCAACCGGTGTTGCCAGCCCGAGCGCGCAGGGGCAACTGATCACCAGCACCGAGATGCCGCGCGCCAGGGCAGAACCGACCCCGGCGCCGAGAAGGAGCCAAACCAGCGCGGTCACCGCGGCAATTGCCATGACCGTCGGTACAAAGACATAGGATACGCGGTCGGCAACTTTGGCAATCGGCGCTTTGGTAGCGGCAGCATCCCCCACCATGCGGATGATCTGGGAAAGCGTGGTGTCCTCACCGACCCGGGTGGCACGGCACCGCAGGAAGCCGGAGGCATTGATGGTTGCCGCGCTGACCGGCATACCGGGCGCCTTATCGACCGGAATACTTTCCCCCGTAAGGGCAGCCTCGTTCACCGCGCTCTCGCCTTCCAGCACCTCCCCGTCCACGGGAATGCTCTCGCCGGGGCGCACGAGGAAGATATCGCCCCGCACCACATCGGCAGCGGGAATGACCACTTCTTTTCCCTCCCGCACTACGGTTGCAGTTTCGGGTGCCAGGCGTAAAAGCGACCGCAGGGCATCGGTCGTTTTGCCTTTGGCGCGCGTTTCCAGCATCTTACCGAGCGTAATCAGGGCAAGAATCATGGCAGCCGACTCAAAATACAATTCGTGCAGCCAATGGGCGGTATGTTCCCCTGCCCCCATGGAAAGTTCGGCGCTCATCGCAAACAGCGCATAAACACTGTAAAGAAACGCGGCAGAGGAACCGAGCGCCACCAGCGTATCCATATTCGGCGACCGGTTCCACAGCGCCCGGTAACCGCTGGTGAAAAAGCGTTGGTTGATGACCATGACCACCACGCAAAGCAGAAGTTCCAAAAGACCGCACGCCATCGGATTTTCGGCAAGTGCGGCAGGCAGCGGCCACCCCCACATCAGATGCCCCATGGAAACATACATCAGAAGAAGCAGGAAACCGAGCGAAAACCAAAACCTCAGACGCATGGTGCGTAATGCAGAACGCTCCTCCTCTTTGCCACTGTCGGCAGCAGATGGTTTGCGGATCTCCTCCGTCAAAGGGGAGGCACCGTAACCCGCCGCACGGACGGCATCCGTAATTGCCTCGTCCGTCGCATCTCCCTCTACCGTCATGGAATTGGTCAGAAGACTGACTGTGCAGGAACTAACCCCTACCAGCGCCGACACCGCATGCTCGACCCGCGCGCTGCAGGCAGCACAACTCATGCCGCTGACACTGAATTTACGCACTCCACTCATCTCCTTATTTCATTAGTTGGGCAAGAAGCCGCTCCAGCTCCTCCACCGTTTCGGCTTTTCCTGCGCGGGCATCGTCCGCCACGCAGGTGTGAATATGCCGCAAAAGCATTTCGCGCTCAAAGGCGCCGAGCGCCGCGCGCACGGCCGCCACCTGCCCCAAAATAGCAGGGCAATAGGCATCCTCCTCCACCATCCGGGCAATGCCGCGCAACTGCCCCTCCATACGGTGTAAGCGGTTTTCCAGTTTTTTCTTTTCGTCGGGCTGCCGCGTTTTATGGGCGTGGCACATACAGATCTCTTGACTCATAGGCTCCTCCATATACCCCTAGGGGGTATTTTCAGTATATACCTGTTTTTACGATTTGTCAAGAGGGAAATTCCATTTTATTTTCATTCTGCCCTGTTTTTTCAAAACCATACGAAAAATCGTCACCGTTTCAAAAAGAAGCAGGTGACGATTATGGTATATACAGGCACCCCTGTTCCCAGCCGTGCGCCATCATGCAGTGCACGATTTCATTCCGCACGCGGTTCTTTTCCCGGCACCAGTCGGGGGCAAGCAGCGTTTCGCGTGGGGGATCCCCCGTCAAGCGATGCACAACCAGGTCAGGGCGGGCACGGGCAAGCAGTTCCGCAACGGTCGCCACATACGCATCTTCCGTCCACGGGCGGTAACGCCCCGCCCGCCACCACGATGCCAGCTCACTGCCCTCGATAACATACAAACTGTGAACCTTGATTCCGGAGAATGGGTGACGGTTGACAAATGCCCCCGTCCGCAGCACGTCTGCGGGCTTCTCCCCCGGCAGCCCCGCCAGAATGTGCGCCACCGTATCGATGCCGCGTGCCGAGAGAAGAGATACCGCGGGCGGGAACGCCGCACGCGGGCAAGCCATATGCATTTCTTCCGCCACCGTATCCGAGGCAGTCTGCAGCCCCAGTTCCACCGAAACATACATCCGCTCTGCGTAACCGGCGAGCAGATCGGCAATCTCCTCGGTCACACAATCCGCCCGGGTCGCAATCGCAAGGCCGACCACCCGTTCGTCGCACAGCGCCGCGTCATAACGCTCCCGCAGGACGGCGGGCGGCGCATACGTTCCCGTAAAATTCTGAAAATACGCAAGAAAACGGTCTGCCCGCCTGCCGCCGAGGGGATGGCGCAGGCGCTCCGTCACCCCCGCCGTAATGGCTTCCGCCACGCCTGCCGAACCGCAGACAAATTCCCCCGCGCCGCGGGCACCGCAAAAGAGGCAGCCGCCCCGCCCCCGCGTACCGTCGCGGTTCGGGCAGGTAAAGCCCCCGTCTATACAGATCTTTACCGTCTTGCCGCCGAGCCGCTCCCGCAAATAGGGGGAAAGTTCACGATACGGCTTCATCAATGTGCAGTTTTCCTCCTGCCCGGTACAGTTTTTCCTGCAGGGCTGTTACCTCGGGGGCGTGAATACCGTCGGTCATTGCGGCGGCAAGCCCCGCCGCCTCCCCGGTCACGGCACAGGCAGGAATTACCCGGGTAATATCCCACATGGCATCCTCGACCGAAATGCACCGCCCCGCCGCAAAGAGGTTGCCGATGCGGCGACCACAAAGAATCCCGAACGGCAATTCGTAAATCGGACCGGACTTGCGCCAATCCCCGATCATACCGATGCTGTCAGAGAAACGGCGGTGCATTTCCTCATCGCGCATGGTGTATTGCCCCGAAAGCCGCCGTGTCATTCGAATCTGCGGAATGGTGGGCAGCATGGTCAGCGCGTGCCCGTCCGCAAGGTCGCCGCCCGCAAGAAAATCACTGAGCGCAATCTTGTGCGACAGGCAAACCATCTCGCTCAGTTCCTTTGCCGAAAGACCGCCGAAGCGACGATCCACGAGCGGTGCGGTGCCGGACTTTCCGCTCTCCCGTTTCTCCTTGTCGGGAATATCCGCGCACCCCAGCATCTGCAGGGCGTTTTTGTCGCCTTTTGTCGCATAATACCAGGCAGCCAATACGTTCCCCTGTGCAAAGTATGCCGTTTCTTCTCCGGCAAGGGCACACAGGTCGGCATCGCCCGTAGCATCCACAAAACCGCGGGCATACAGCGCCCCGCGCCCGCTCTTGTTCTCAACGATCACATAGCGCAAGCCACCCCCTTCGGTCACCGCGTCGCAAAGCGTTGTCCCGAACAGAATCTCCACGCCCGCATCGGCAAGTTGTTTTTCCGCAAGGCACGCGAACAGGTTGGCATTATAACGCACTTCCATGCGGGCACGGGCGCGATCTTCCACGTTCCCACTTTCCGCCCAAGCCCGCGGCAGCGGTACCTCGGCACCGTGGGAAACCGAAAGGCGAAGCAACTCTTCCGCCACCCCGAAACTGACCTGGTGCCCCCGCCCGTCACACAGCGGCAGGTAAATCGTGACCAGCCCCAGCGTGGCAAGACCGCCGAGCAGGTATTGCCGCTCTAAAAGCAGGGTACGCGCCCCTGCCCGCGCGGCAGAAAGCGCAGCCGCCACACCGGCAACGCCACCCCCCGCCACAATCACGTCATATTCCCCGAACACCGGCAGTTCTCTTGCCGGTTCCCGCACGATTTTCTTTGTTTCCATATCCGCATCATTCCTCCTGCCATTCATCCCTGAAATAGCCGCGCGTGATGGCAAGACCGCCCGCGGCATCCGCAATCTCCAGGCGGAAATACGCCCCCATCTTTTCCCACGGCAGGCGAAGCGTTGCCACCGACATACCATCGCCCCGCACCGTTTGCGTGTAGCGCCCCTCCGAAAGCAGCACCACCCGTGACGCAGGCGACGTCCGCACGGTCAGAGTATCCCCATCCAACTGCATCTCCTCAATCCGCGGACCCGTTGAGGCGTACAGCCAACCTTTTTCATAGGCCTCCATGAGCCCAGCGTAACTGAACTCCCGTGCGCAAAGCATGGTAAAGGCAAGGAACGAGTCCTCCTCGTCAGGGAAATTGTGGTTATCGTCCCCGCCGATCGGCAGAACCCGCTCGCCTTCCCGCAAAAATTCACCGAGCGGCAGGCCGCTGCAATCGCCGTTGGCGAAGCTGCTGCCGTTCATCACCTCCACCCCGTGCAGCCCGCGCAGATGCAGATACTTGCCCGACGGCAGGAGTGACCACGCCGGATGATTGAGGGTGCAGAAGAACCCCGCCGCCCGCGCACGGCGAATCAGGTCATTGACCCCTTCGGCGGAATATTCATAAACCAGCTCTTCCGTATAGGGAATACAGTCTAAATACTTCCGGCAGTTGCCCGGCGTCATATTGTCGGGGTAGATAAACGGCTGGGTTACGTTATTCTGATCCTTAGCGAGAAGATTCAGGTGATAGACCTTCTGAAAGGCGCCGGTGTGCGCCCGCGGGTGTTCCTTCACCGCCGTTTCAAACCCGTGCAGCGCGATGAAATCTTCTGTGCAGAGGTCCGTGTGCGGCAAAAACGCCTCATGGTCGGTAAATGCCACCGCCGCATATCCCGCCGCACGGTAAGCATCCCGCACTTCAACGGGGGTCAGCGTTCCGTCTGATATGGTGGTGTGACAATGCAGATTCGTTTTATAAAATACGCCGTCCGGCGGAAAAAAGAAATGTGCCATGTTTTTTCTCCTCAAACCATTCTTTGGGTATTTTACCATATCCCAAAAGGAAAATCAAGCATAAGCTGCCGCGTTTTTTACCCATTTTTGGCCGTTTTTCGCCTCTTGTCCTCCCTCCGGAAGTGCAGGGGTTGACAAAGGGATTTTGGTGTGCTATAATAAGACAGTTATCATGGCGTTTTGCGGCCATCGTTTTTTTGTGGGCGCTTTGTTTTCTTCTGTGCCCGGCGTGCCAGCCGCGTTTCCTTTCCTCACATTTTCGGGCGCCGTTTTATTTTGCTTGATTTTGCTGATTACGCCGCGCATCGCGGTACGATACTAGAGATGATCGACGGTCGTCTGCCGGGGTGACGGCCGAACCGAACTACCTTTTTCATTTTTGAGAAAGCCCGGTTTATCATGGACAAGTTACAATTTTCCGTTTCCATTTGTGTTTATGGGAAGAATGATCCGCAATACTTCCGCACGGCGATGGAAAGCATTCTGCACGGTACGCGCGTACCGGATGAAGTGGTTTTGGTCGTGGACGGGCCTGTGCCGCCCGAGCTCGGCAGTGTGATTGCGGAATATGAAGCCATGCCGCACATCCGCGTGCTGCGGCTGGAAAAGAACTGTGGGCACGGCGTGGCGCGCCGCACGGGGCTGGACGCATGCCGCTATCCCCTGGTCGCCCTGATGGACGCAGACGACATCAGTCTGCCCGACCGATTTGAGCGGCAGCTTGCCTGCTTCGCCGCCGACCCGTCTCTTTCTGCGGTGGGCGGATATATTACCGAATTTATCGACGACCCCGAGAACACCGTCAGCCTGCGCGTGGTACCGACCGATGATGCGGGCGTAAAAAACTATCTGAAAAACCGCTGCCCGATGAACCAGGTCACGGTCATGCTGCGCCGTGCCGATGTGATAGAGGCAGGCGGTTACCTGGATTTTTATTGCGAAGAGGATTACTACCTTTGGGCGCGGATGACCCTGCGCGGCATGCGGTTTATGAACCTTCCCGTCGTGCTGGTCAACGTGCGCGGCGGGGCGGATATGTACCGCCGGCGCGGCGGCATCCGTTATTTCCGCAGTGAAAAAGAGATGCAGAAATTTCTTCTCAGAAACCACCTGATCGGTTACCCCACCTATGCTTACAATGTGTTGCGCCGTCTGATTGTGGAAGTCCTTTTGCCGAACCGGGTACGGGGCTTTGTCTTTCGGAAATTTGCACGCCGCCCCGCGAGCGACTGAGGCAAAGGAGGGGTTTCGCAATATGCGGCAGAAAATTCTTGCCTTTCTTTCCCGCCACCCCCGTATCCTTTCGTTTTTTTGGTGTGTGGCGCGTGCTTTTATGCGTTTTTTCTCTCTCTTTGTGCCGGTGGATCGGCACGCCATTCTGTTCCAGTCCTTCGGCGGGCGGAATTTTGACGACAGCCCGCGCGCCATTTATGACGAAATTTGTCGACGCCCGGCGTTTGACTCCTTTCGCCTGATTTGGGCGTTTACCGACCCGGCGGCACATGATCTGCCGCGCGGCAAGGCGATTCGGATTGACACACCGCGTTTCTTTTTTACCCTGCTGCGCTGCGGCATTTGGGTAGGAAACTCGGAGGTGGATCGCGGTATCGGTCTTTCCGGCAAACGGCACATCTGGGTAGAAACCTGGCACGGTACGCCGCTGAAAAAAATCGGCGGGGAGGAAAATGAAAATTCCATGCGCCGGTTCCGTGAGAAAAAGACGCCCCCCGACTGCCATACCATCCGCTGCGCCCAAAGCCAATACGACCGTGAAATTTTTGCCCGCATTTTTCACGCGGCAAAAGATTCGTTTCTGCTCTGCGATCTCCCCCGCAATGATGTGCTGCTCCGGTACACCGAGGAGGACCGCCGCCGGATCCGCGCGGCGCTGAACATTCCCAAAGGCAAACGGGTGCTGCTTTATATGCCGACCTACCGGGAATATGCGCAGAATGAAAACGGCGAAACCTATCTTGCCCCACCCATCACTCCGAAAAAGTGGGAAAAGGCGCTCGGTGACCGCTATGTGTTCTTATTGCGGGCGCACTATGCCGTGACCGCCGAAATGCAGTTGCCAAATGACGGTTGCTGGCGGGATGTTTCCGATTACCCGGTGCTGAGTGAGTTGTACGCCGTTGCGGATGTACTGCTCTCGGATTATTCCAGCGCCTACATGGATTTTTCGATTCTCGAAAAACCCATGCTCTGCTTTGCGTATGACGAAGAAGAATATACGGCACGGCGCGGGTTGTACCTCCCCCTGCGGGGAACTCTGCCCTGCCCCATACACCGCACGGAAGACGGGGTGCTGCGCGAGTTAAAAACGCTGAACTACAAGCGTGCCAGTGCCGCATGCGCCGCCTTCCACCGCCGTTTTACCCCATATGCGGGGCGTGGCGCCGCCTGTGTGGTAGATGAAATCGAAAAGAGGATGCAATCATGAAACGCGTGATTACCTATGGCACCTTTGACCTTCTGCACTACGGCCATATCAATCTGCTGCGACGTGCCAAACAACTCGGTGATTATCTGATCGTGGCGCTTTCCACCGACGAGTTCAACCGGAATATGAAGAATAAAATCTGCTACTTTTCCTATGAGGAAAGAAAAAAACTGCTGGAAGCCATCCGCTACGTGGATCTGGTGATTCCCGAGACGTGTTGGGAACAGAAGCGGAACGACATTCGGATGTACCATGTCAACACCTTTGTCATGGGCGACGACTGGGCGGGGAAATTCGACGATCTTTCCTCGCAGTGTGAGGTGGTGTATCTGCCCCGTACAAAGGAAATTTCAACCAGCAAGATCAAGGAAGATCTGCACCAGCATTAACGCGGGTGGCGGTCGCGCCCCCTGCCCTTTTCGGAGATAACCATGAAAGAACATTCTGTGGAACGTGCGTACCTGTACCTGGCGGCAGGGCTGGTGATCGGCATTGTTGCCGGTACCATTTTGCACCAAAGCGCCGTGGTCAGTCTTTTGTTTGCCGCCACCTTTCTTTTGCTGTTTCCTGCGGCTGCCGTACAGGCTTACAACGCAAAAGAACTCCCCCTTACCCTCTTTCTCGTGCTGTGTTGCGCCGGACTTTGCCTCTTCAACGTTCTGCAGGGGGCAAAGGAACTACAGGTATCTTACCTGAAGAAATGGGCCGTATTCATCAGCACGCTTTTGTTTTTTCACGTTGTGGTTCATATTGAAGCGGGAGAGCGTGCCGTATTCCCCCTGCTTTTTCTCGGCGCGGCGCCCTCGCTTTTATACTGCGCCGCTTTCTTCTTTTTGGAACATGAGGTGTTTTCCGGCGGGCTGACGCTCGGTTTTTCCAACCCCAACCTGACGGGTGTGTATCTGATGCACGCGATGCTGTACCTTGCGCTGCTTGCCTATTACACGCGCTACAAACTGCTGCGGTTGCTGTGCGGCGGGCTGTTTCTTGTGTCGCTTGTCATTCTTGAGGAAACCCGGTGCCGCTCGGCTATGGTCGGACTTGCCGTGTTTTTTCTGCTTGCCGTGGTTTGTCTGTGGCTGAAACCCAAGCGGTTTTCCGCACCCGTTTCCGCCTTTTTTCTGCTGCTGCCGCTTCTTTTTGCCCTTCTCTATCTCCTTGCCAATCAGATCGGTCTGCTCAGCACGCTTTCACCGGAGGGCGGCGACCTCACCTCCAAATCCTTCACCTCCCGCGTTATCGTGTGGACGGAGGCAATGGAGTTCATCGGCAATCACCCTCTCTTCGGCGCTTACCGTGAAATTTCGGAGACTGCCCTCGGGCAGCGGCACAACATTCACCTCGATGTGCTTGCCTCTTACGGGATCCCCGTTTTCCTTCTGTTCGCCGCCCTGTTGCACGTCTGCGTTCTGCCGATCGGAGAGAAGGCGGACACCCCGGCTCGGCAACTTGCGCTGTGTGCCTTCTTCGGGGTCATGGCGGCAGGCATCTTTGAAGCCGGGCTCTTTTCCGGCACCATGGGGCTTTACGTATTCAGCGGCGGATTTTTGCTGCTTGCCCGTTTCGGGTACTGCCGACATATGTCACCCGTTTGTGCAGAGGAGGTTGACGCATGAGCCATCCCCCCCTCCGCCGCCGCTTTTTTCACAACCTTTCCTGGGTTGTGATCGGAAACGGCATGCATGCCGTGTTTCAGTTTCTTCTGAATATCTACGTCACACGTTCCCTGTCCACCGACGATTTCGGGCTGATCAATTACGCTGCCGCCCTGATTGCGTTTTTCACTGCCATTGGCACCTTGGGGCTGCCCAGTACCATTACGCGGGATTTTACCGAAGATGAATCCCGGGCGGGGGTCCGGCTCGGCAGCGGTCTTTTCTCCCGCGGGGCGTTTGCCCTGGTTGCCATGGTGCTGCTGCAGATTCTTGTGCGCGTTATGAACCCGAGTGATGCCGCACTGCCGATGATCGTCTTTTTTCAGTCGTTCTCCATTTTCTTCGGTTCTGCCGATCTCTTTGTTTACTGGTTCAATTATCGCGGGCGCGCCAATACCGTAGCGCTTTTGCGTTTTCTTTCCTTCGTCCCCTCCGCGCTCTGGCGCGTGATTGTCATTGCCACGACCAAAAACCTCACCGCCTACATGGCGGGGGTCGCGGCAGAAAGTACGCTGTTTGCCGTCCTGCTGTTTCTCGCGTACCTGCGGCGGGGCGGGTTGCGGCTGCGGTTTTCGGCGGCGGAACTTCGCCGAATGCTGCGTCTTTCCGCCCCCTTCATCGGCGCGGCGCTGCTGGTCACCATTTACGGGGAAACCGACCGCATCATGCTGAAAATGCTGATGGATAACACCTCGGTTGCCCTGTATTCGGCAGCGCTCACGCTGGCGGGCGCCATCTCCATTCTCCCCTCTGCCCTGATTGAGGGGTTCCGCCCCGAGATTATGACGGCGGCATTTTCCGACCGGGAAGCCTACCACCGCTGGTTGCGGCGCCTGTACAGCGCAGTGTTCTGGACATCGATTGCTTATTGTGTGTTCATTTCCCTGACTGCGCCGTACCTTGTCCGTTTCCTGTATGGGGAAACCTATGCGGAGGCGGCGGGCGCCCTTTCTGTGGTGGTCTGGTACACAGCGTTTTCCTACTTTGGCGGGGTCTCCAACCTCTATCTGGTTGCGGAAGGCAGGACCGGTTACACCCTGCTTCTGACCGCCGGCGGCGCCGTTTGCAACATCATTCTGAACTTTATTCTGATTCCCCCCTGCGGCATCCTCGGCGCAGCAGTGGCTTCGCTTGCCACACAGATATTTGCTAACTTCCTGTTACCAATGGCGATTCCCGCCATGCGGACTTGTGTCAAGGATATGCTGGGCGGCATATTCTTCCGTGACCTGTTCCCGCGCGCATAAAAACACCGCCGTTTTTCCCCCGGGAAAACGGCGGTGTTTTTATGCGGAATATTGCGGGGCGGTGATAATATCATGGAGAAGAAGTTTTCAATTTCACCAAAAAAAGGCGGCTGTCACCCGACCAAATTTTACACATAGAATGCGAAAATCGTCTTGACAAAAAGCAAAAAAATAGTAGAATAATATGCGGAATGAAATGCCGGAGAAGGGAAAAACGCTTGTAATCTCCGAAGGAGTCTACCCGTTGGCGGACACCCGCGGCTGTACCGCGAACGGTGCCGGGACGGCGGAGATTCCGTTTGCTGCTTGGAAGGAGGAGACGTTACGTTATGTCATCTCACACCAACCGCGGCGCAGCAGTCCGCCGAAAAGTCGGCGCATCGTGCCGCATCGCTCTTCTCATTTTACTTATCTTATTGATCCTCAGTTGCATCACGCTGATCCTCCAATCCGTTTTACCGGGGGACTCTATGCCGGGGATTCTGCGCCCCTCGGCGGAAAACCGTGATACCATGTTTCCCACGGTGACGCGGGGGGATTTTCTTTTGCTCCGCTCTCCTGCCGGCGGAGTTGCTGTCAATGACGTGGTTTCCTACCGCGTCGATGGGGGATTTGTGCTGGGCAGAGTGACGGCGGCAGATGACGCCACGGTAACGGTGAAGGGCGATGCCGAAACCGCCGCCTTTGCCGTTACGATCGAAAAAAACGCAATACGGGGCGTCTTTAGCGGCTTTCGCATTCCCCTGCTCGGCTATCCGATTCTTTGGATGCAGACCGTGCCGGGGTGCCTGTTGTTCCTTTTTGTCTTTCTTTTGCTGGATCTGCTTGCAGCCGTGCTTTTGCAAAAGAAAAACGGAGAGAACGGAGCAGATGATTTTGCGGGATTTGCCATGGGCGGTGTGCTGCTGCTCCGCGGCTACCGCGCCGCGCGGCGCCGGATGCAAAAGAAAAAGGACCGGGAAGGGGGCGCGCAGTCATGAACACCGTCAAAAAATGCAAGATCGTCATTGCTGTCCTTTCGGTCTTCCTTGCCGTTTCCGTCGGGCTGCTTATCGTGCAGTTTGTCCGAAAGACCGTTCTTGCTTCCGATGAAGCGACCGTGAAAAACAACAGCATCGGCGCTGTGGAAAAGGATTGGGTGTTCCGCTGTGAGAACCTTTTGCCGGGCGACAGCGAGACAAAGGATTACGCCGTTACCTTCCGGCTGGAAAAGGATGCCGCAGTTACCTTCCGCGCGGTAATTGACCGTGACGAGAGCCAATTTGCAAAGGTGCTACAGATTCTTGTGGAGGACACCGCAAGCGGTGCCACCGTATGCGAGGGGAAGCTGAGCGAAGTGGCGGGGCATGCCTTTTCGGATACGGTCAGGTATGAGAGTGACGTGCAAAAGACCGTTACCTATCGGATTACGATGACCGTAGACCCTGCAGCGGGCAACGAATACCGCGGGGCAGAAATTGCCATGCACTTATGCTGGTCGCTTGGAGAGGCAGGTGACGGGCAATGATGGAACAGAGCGCAAGGAGCATTGCCCGGCGGCTGACGGCAAGCATCGTCATGATTCTGCTGCTGACCGCTGCGCTGAGCGTGACCACGTTTCTCCTTGTGGAAACGCACCTCTCCTCCGAAGGTTCCCTGCTCTTCCGTGCGGGGGAGGTTCGGCTGAATCTGAATGACGGGCAACCGGTCATCACCGAATCCGATTGTCTGTTTGCCCCCGGCACCAATGTGGAAAAACCGTTTACGATTGAAAATGGCAGCACCTGCGCGGTCTGGTATAAATTCTATTTTACCAATACCGATGGTGCGCTTGCCGAGGATATCACGGTGGAGATCCGGGACGGTGATACCGTTCTGGTAGCGGGAAAGATGGCAGAGTTGACCGAAGCCGCCTCCGGTGCCGTAGCAACCTGCCTGGATGTCGGAGAAAAGAAAACGCTGACCATGGTTTTCCGCTTTGACGAAACCGCCGACAATGACCGACAGGGGCTGTACCTGCGCTTTGATTTCAGCGCCAAGGCGGTGCAGGTGAAAAACAACCCGGATAAAAAATTTGCGTGAGGTTTTCTATGAATCGTACCAAAACATTGCAGATACTGCGAACCGTCCTGACCTGGGTCATCGTTGCCATTGCGGTATGCATGATGGTTTTTACCATTCTTTCCGCCACGGTGCTGGGTCGGAATCGGCATGGCATTTTCGGTTATCAGGTGTATCAGGTTCTTTCCGATTCGATGAAGGCGACCGATTTTGAGGCGGGCGATCTGATTCTGATTCAGGAAGTCGATCCTGCGACCCTGAAGGAGGGTGACATCATCTCCTACACCTCCACCAACACCGAAAATTTCGGGGAGACCGTCACGCACAAAATCCGCCGGCTGACAACCGACCGGCAAGGAAACCCCGGCTTCATCACCTACGGCACCACAACCGGGGAGGACGATGCAAAGGTCGTCACTTACCCCTATGTGCTGGGCAAATACAGCGGCAGGATTCCGAAACTCGGTTATTTCTTTGAGTTTCTGAAAACCACACCGGGGTATATCGTTTGCATCCTTGTTCCGTTTTTACTGCTGATCCTTTCCGAGGGGGTGCACAGCATCCGCCTGTTCCGGCAGTACAAAGCCGAACAGAACGCCGCCCTGGAAGAAGAGCGTGCCAAGGTCGCCGCCGAAAAGGAAGAGACACAGAAAATGATGCAGGAACTACTTGCCATGAAAGCCGAGATGGAAGCAAACCGCCAGCCCTCTCCCCACGATGCGGCTGAAAGCGGTTCCTCGCAGGAGGCGGAAGAATAAATCAAAAGTTCCCTCTGCCCCGGGCAGAGGGGGCAACCGAAGGGCATTACCCGTGTCATGCCCTTCGGTTGCCCATGATAAAACCATGGGTCAGCCCATTTTGGAAGAAAACAAAATTTTGAGGAGGAAACATACCATGGTAAACAATTCTACGAAGCGGGCATTGGTTTCCAGCGCACTGGCGATTCTTATGTGCGTTTCCATGCTCATCGGCACCACCTTCGCGTGGTTCACGGACACCGCAAGCACCGCGGTGAACGCCATCCGTTCCGGCAACCTGGACGTTGCCCTGGAAATGTCCACCAACGGCGGCGCAACCTGGGATAGTGCGGAAGGAAAGACCCTGCAGTTCCTCGTAGCGGGCGCAGTTCCCGCAGAGGGCACCGAAATCCTCTGGGAGCCCGGCTGCACCTACGAGTTGCCCATGCTCCGCGTGGTCAACAAGGGAAATCTCGCGCTGAAATACAAAATCCAGATCACCGGCATTGAGGGAGATGCGGAACTGAACGAAGCGATTGAATGGACCATCAGCGATGCCTCGCTTGCGTCCGACCACAGCCTTGCGGCAAATGCCGTCTCCGATCCCCTGACCATTCGGGGGCACATGAAAGAAAGCGCCGGCAACAAGTACCAGGGGCTTTCCATCAACGGAATTTCGGTCACCGTTTACGCAACACAGGATACCGTGGAAAAAGACGGTACGGGCAACGAGTACGATCAGAACGCGACCTACGATGGATTCAGCGGCATTACCGTGACCAGCGCAGCAGAGCTGACCGAGGCAATTCGGTCCGCGGAGGACGGAGAAACGATCCGTCTTGCCGCAGCGATTGACAGCAGCAGCGCCATCAGGATCAGCAAGAATCTCACCATCGACCTCAACGGCTTTACCCTCTCCGGCACTGCGGCAAACACGCTTGTACTCAACGCCGGTGCGAATGTGACCCTGACCGACAGCAGCGATGGCGCCACGGGCGTGATTGCCAATACGTACAGCGGCAGCGCCGATGCCGCAACGATCGATCTGAAGGGTAGCAACGCAACCTTCACGCTAAAATCCGGCATCGTGAAGACCAATGCAAAGGATGATCTTTACACCGTTGCCATCAGCAACAGCAAGAAGACCGCGTGTACCGTCAATATTCTGGGCGGTACGGTAACCTGTGCCGAAGGGCACAAAGAGAGCCGCGCCATTACCGCAAGCAACGGTATGGTGCTCAATCTGTACGGCGGCACCGTCAGCGGCGGTTTGTACGCGCTGGATGTCTATGCCGGCTCGGTTTCGAACATCATCGGCGGCACGCTTTTGGCCAATGCGCTTGACGGCAGAACCGATGAATACGGCACCAGTTACGCCATCCATGCCAAGGGCGAAGCCACAATCACCATCGGCTCCGCGGACGCAACTACCACTCCGAATGTCAAGGGGATCAAGTTTGAGTCGAGCGGCGTGAAAACCGAACTTCCGACCATTACGCTGGTAAAGGGCGAGATTACCAACCCGATTTATTCGATGGAAGCCAAGTACAACTACACGCTCTTCCGACTCAACATCACTGCCGGTGCGCCGGTTACCTTCTGCGATGACACGGCGCATTTCTTCCTTGCCGACGACCTTCAGATGGTCGAGGACGGCGGCGTCTACAAAGTGACGGCAAAGTAACCGTTACCCCGGTTCCCTCCACCCCTGTGGTGGAGGGGCAACCGAAGGGCATAAACGTCTGGATGCCCTTCGGTTGCCCCTCAGGCTCTCCGGTAGAGCCCCATGACATTTTTCCTGCCGAAGAATCGGAAAGGAGTGGCTTTTTATGAAGAGATTCCATGCCGAAAACGCCGCAGCCCCCGCCGAAAAGAACACTGCCACGCAGCCCCGGCGTGACCCGCTGACGGCGATGCTGCTGCCGTCCTTTGTAGGCATATTGCTTTGCCTTTTTCTTCTGTGCGGTGCGACTTGGGCTTGGTTTTCTTCCACCGAGACCTGCAAGATTACCCCCATGCAGAGTGGAAGTTACCGCATCACCGTAGAAGTGAAGGATGGAAATACCGTGATAGAAACGGCAGATAATGCTTTTGCCGCCGCGGCAGATACCGAATATACCGTCACCCTGACGGCAAGCGGAACCGCATCCACCGGTTTTTGCGAAATGCTGCTCCCAGGCGCCAGAGAGAACGGAGAACCCGCAACCACTCCCCTTTACACCGCGCAGATCGGAAGCGGAGAATCGCTTTCCTTTACCATCCGCCTCTCTTCCGCCCAAACGGTGACTTTTGTTCCGCAATGGGGAACCTCCTACAAAAGCGAAGCCCCGGATATCATGAACGGTACTGCGGTCACAAATTAAAATTGAAAACTTCTGCCCGAAAACACAAAAAAGGCACGTGCCACCCCCTGGGTGGCACGTGCCTTTTTTTCGTTTGATCGGTGTGTGCAACGGACGCTGCGCACACCGAAGACCGCATTCTGTCAGGAAATATGAATCGGCACGCCGTTGACCGAAACGCCGCCGTCTGCCCGCACCAACACATACGGAACGCCGTCAATCAGGCGCGTTTCAATCTGGCTGCCCACTTCCCCACTCGCACGGATGCGGATATCCGGCGTCTCCAACTCGATTTTTTTGCCATCGACCAGGTTGCGGGGGCTGATTTCCGCGCCGACGCCGAACGCCGCATCGCACTGCTGACCGAACGCCGTGGCGGCGCTCTCCTCTACACCGCAGGCTTGCAGCATTTCCGCCACCATACCGCCTGAGACGTAAAGCGGCTCCCGATCATGGGAGGCTTTGTGTTCTTCCATCATGCTGCAAAGCTGCCCGTGCACGCCCTGCACCACCTCGTAACTGCACCCTTCGCCGACTGCCTCTGCCAGCACCCGGTGAAAGGTTGCCTTCTGCTCCGCCGCCGGCGGCATCACCGGTTCGGCACCGAAAATCGCCTGCGTCAGTTCGCTGTGGTTGTCGGTAATATCTTTCGTGTAGAACAGCGCCGAATAGATGTTAGCGGCGCGGTCATCAAACGCGGGGAACAAAAATCCCGCGACCGGGGCACTCACGCCGGGGTCGGGCGTATGAGAACGGAATCGCCCTTCCTGCGGCAAAAATCCGAGCATCGGCTTTTTCTCCGCCGCGATCGGGCAAATGCTGCACAGAATGTAGGTAAACGAAGTGTCGGAGTCCGCGCCGGCGCCGTGGTCGGAATACGGCACGTCATAGGTTTCCTCGGTCAGAAGGATCAGATATTTCCCCTCCTCCTTATGCGCCGCGCTGACGCGGGTAAAAAACGTATGTACGAGCGCATCGTCCGCAAGGTGCGTGCGGCGCAGTTCGCTGAGCAGGTGGTATTCCTCCCCCTCGCTCACCTGTTTGGTGGAAAACGGAATGGCAAGCAGGTTCCGTCCCTCCGTGCCGGAAAGGGTTTTGCGCAGCAGCGCAAAAATCGCCTCCGTCTCCTCGGGCAGGGTTTCGTTCAGCGGCTGATCAAACTCCGCGATGATCTCCTGTTTATCATTGACACAGCAGCCGCGCACATGGCAGATGCCGCTTTTTTCGGGGCGAAAACGCCGCCGGATTTCTGCAATTTCACGATCGTTCATCTTTCACGTATCCTCCTTTTTCAATACGCTCTATTATACCATTTCCGCGCGAAAAAAAGCAAGAACTTTTTTCGCGCGGCGGAATTATTTTGTAATGTTTTTCCGGGCAGGACCGCTGATCCATTCCCCCTCGGCACCAAAGCGCGAACCATGGCAGGGGCAATCCCAGGTGCGGTCGTCGGCATTGAAGTGCAACTCACACCCAAGGTGCGGGCAGGCGGCAGATACCGTGTGCAGGCTGCCGTCCGGGGAGCGGTACGCCCCCACTTTGTGCCCATGGGAAACGCAAAGTGCCCCCTCGCCGACGGCAAGTTGATCGGGGGTGCGGTCGGGCTGTGAAAAAAGCGTCAGCGCAAGTCCCCCTGTTGCATACGCCCCTTCCCGCAAAACCCCGCTGATGTTTTCAGCATGAAAGCGCTGCGGCGCAAAGACCGGGGCGTAGGACGGCACGGCTTCTCCCGCAATCATGCACGGCAGGATGTCGGCTGCCACCATGGCATGGCTCATGCCCCATTTGCAAAAGCCGCTTGCCACATACCAGTTCCTCCGCCCCGCACCGTAATGCCCGATATAAGGAACGCCGTCCGGTGTCATGCAATCCTCTGCCGAAAACGCGGCGCGTACCTTTGCCCCGGGAAAAAGCCGCCCTGCCGCCTCCCGCAGTGCCGCATAATGCCCCCCACCGCCGCTGCCGACACGGTGGTTCTCCCCGCCGAACAGAATACCGCCCTCGGGCAGCGGGCGCATGGTGTAACCGCCCGCCTCCGCTGCCTGAAAAATGCCGGGTACTGTGACCCCGGACAGCGCCAGGACATAAGAACGCTCTTTGTGCATGCGGGTAAAGTACATTCCCGGAAAATTCACGAACGGATAATGGGTGGCGAACACAATCTGGTCGGCAAATACCCTGCCCTCCTCACAAAAAAGGCAGTTCCGATCGGCACGCAACACGCGGCTGTCGCCATAAATCGTAAGATCGGCGGAAAGACGGGAAAGAAAGCGAAGGGGGTGAAAGACCGCCTGCCCCGGCATCCGCAGGGCACCGTGCACGGAAAACGGGAGCGGCACGTCCTCGGTAACGTCCGCCGCGTATCCAAGGGATCGCAGAAGGGCGCCCTCTTTCTTAAGCGGTTCGATTCCCTTTTGCGTGTAAAGATAGCCGTCCACCGTCTCATAATCGCACGCAACCTCCTCCTGTTCCGTCCATTCCCGGAAATGGCGCAGTGCCGCCGCATTTGCTGCCGCGTAAGACGCTGCGTATGCCATGCCGTAACGCGCGGCAAGGCGGGTGTAAATGATCCCATGCTGCATGGTAATCTTGGCGGTGGTGCGAGAGGTTTGCCCGTCCCCGACCTGCCCCGCGGTGACCACCACCGTGCGGATTCCCCTGTCGTGCAAACGCCTGGCAATCAGAATTCCCGCTATTCCTGCACCGATGACCGCCACATCGGTATGCACATCTCCCCGAAGCGGCGCGCGCCGCATTTCGTCCCCCGTCCAGTATGCCTGCATGGTTTCGTTTCCCCTTTTGTTTTTTCCCAGTATTGCCCCATACCGTGCGGGATATGCAGAAAAAGCACTCTGCGATCGCAGAGTGCTTTTTCTGTCGTATGCCGTCAGCTGGCAAACTGACTGTTATACAAGGTGCTGTAGAAGCCGCCGCGGGCGAGGAGTTCTTCATGCGTTCCCTGCTCCACCACGTTGCCGTCCCGCATCACGAGAATCGTATCGGCTTCCCGGATGGTGGAAAGACGGTGCGCCACAATAAAGCAGGTACGCCCCTGCATCATGCGGTTGAATGCCTCCTGAATCTTGACCTCGGTTCGCGTGTCGATAGAGGAGGTCGCCTCATCGAGAATCAGCATCGGCGGCAAACAAAGCATCACACGCGCAATGCAAAGAAGCTGTCTTTGCCCCTGGGAAAGCCCACCACCGTCTTCACCGAGGATCGTATCATACCCCTGCGGCAGACGGGAGATGAAGCCGTGCGCATGGGAGGCGCGCGCCGCCGCCTCTACCTCTTCCTGCGTCGCCTCCGGTCGCCCCATGGCGATATTATCGCGGATGCTGGCATGGCGCAGCCAGGTTTCCTGGAGAACCATGCCGTAATTTCGGCGAAGAGAGGCACGGGTGACGGTGCGGATGTCCTGCCCATCCACGGCAATCTCTCCGCCCCGCACATCGTAAAACCGCATCAGCAGGTTGATG
>CAKSLR010000016.1 GCA_934467435.1 uncultured Eubacteriales bacterium
TTCTGAATCCGCTCTTCCAGTTCCTTCATATCATACCTCCCGAAAAAAACAAAAAACAGACTGAATCAACCGCCTGTTTCCAAAAAGCACGAAAATACCGCCGCCGCAACCTGCGGCGGGCAGAGCCAATAGTCGCGGCCTAGGGGCGCGGTAGAAACATTCGACCCATTTCTTCTCGAATTTATATTGGAAACCCGTTATGAACTTTTGATAACTCATTGTAACACATTTTTGTCAAAATTGCAAATGCCGAAATCACAGAATATTCAACAAAATTATCCCTGCGGATTTGTTGTTCTTGCACAATATGGCGTAGATTGTAGAAATAACTGGATATTTTCGCGCCAGTTCAAACGAAAGAGGAGAATGATGGGTGCTTTCTCTGCGGAAAACGCATATACATAATCGATGGGAAGAAGGGAGGAAACGGATATGAAAAAAACAATAACCCTGATTTTCGGTACCCGTCCGGAAGCGGTGAAAATGTGTCCGCTGGTGCGGGAACTCCTGCGGCGCGATTCTTTTTCGGTGCGGGTCGTGGTGACGGGGCAGCACGGCGACCTTTTGCGGGAGGTGCTTTCTTTTTTCGGTGTGCAGCCGGATGTGGATCTTTCGCTGATGCGTCCCGATCAGACTCCCGCCGCCTTTTCGGCGCGGGCACTGGTCGCGCTTTCGGCGCAACTGGAGTCCGATCGTCCGGATATGGTGCTGGTACATGGTGACACTGCCACGGCATACGCGGGGGCGCTTGCCGCGTTTTATCAGCGAATTCCGGTCGGACATGTGGAGGCGGGGTTGCGCTCCGGCGATGTGGCATCGCCCTTTCCGGAGGAGTTTTACCGGCGTTCGATTTCCCTTGTCAGCCACATGGACTTTGCCCCTACGCCGCTTGCCGGAGAAAATCTGCTGCGGGAAGGAAAGAACCCCGCGCAGATTTATGTGACGGGGAACACGGTTGCGGACGCCCTGCGCGAGACAGTTTCCCCCGCGGCTTGTCCGCCTGCCGCCCGCCTGGCAAAAGGGCGGAAAATACTGCTTCTCACCCTGCACCGGCGGGAAAATTTTGCGGCGCTGCCCGGCATTCTCCGTGCGGTACGGCGCCTTTCGGAAGAACACCCGGAGGTGGCGGTGCTCTATCCCGTTCACCCGAATCCTGCGGTGCAGGCGGCGGCGCGGGCGCTAAAGGACTCGGGGGTGATCTGTCTTTTTCCCCTTCCGATGGCGGAATTTCACAACCTGCTTGCCCGTTCCGAACTGGTACTGACCGATTCCGGCGGGGTACAGGAGGAGGCTGTGGTGCTCGGTGTACCTGCTTTTGTGCTGCGGGAGCGCACCGAACGGCAGGAGGGGGTCGCATGCGGCGGGCTGGCGCTGATCGGCACAGGGGAGGCGGAAATCGTTTCCGCGGTTTCCCGCGCACTGGCAGATACCGCCGTTCTTTCCGCCATGCGTGCGGCAAAAAATCCGTTCGGGGACGGTTACGCGGCAAAAGCCATTGCGGATATTCTTGAGCGGGAAGTCGTATGATGTGCCGCCCCTCTCTTTTTGTGGGAGAGGTGCCGCCTTTTTTCAACAGAGGAAGGGGAGTGCCGTAACCTTCCATGCCGCCCGGAAATTACCGCTTTCTTTTTTGTGCCCTGCGGCTTATAATGGTAGCAGGAGGTTCTTTGTATGGAATGGATACGAATCAGCGACAGCAAACTGAAAGTGGTGATGGACGAGGCGGATATGTCGCGCTATGACATCCGCGCGGACAGCATGAATTATCATACGACCGAGACCCGCCGCGCGGTATGGCAGATTCTTGATGAAGCAAAGCAGAAAACGGGATTCAATGCGGCAAGCGACCGTGTACTGATTCAGGCGTACCCTTCCCGCGGCGGAGGGTGCGAGTTGTATATCACCAAAATTCTGCCGCTTGACGGCGCGGTGCCGCCCTCATTACCGGATGACGGAGAGGGACGGCATCCCGTGGCATATGTGTTCTCCGGCATGGAAGATCTGCTTGCGGCATGTCGCCGCCTGCGGGAAGCAGGGTATCACGGCGGAAGCAGCGCATACGAGACCGAGGACGGTGCCGACTACCTCTTTCTGTGGGAACAGCAGGAAAGAGAAATGCCGCTGTGCTGGGTTGCCGAAGAATACGGCGAGCGGGCGGACGGCTCGGAGAGCCGCCTTTCCTACATAAAGGAACACGCGCTTTGCCTTGTGCCCGGCGATGCGGTCAGCCGCCTTGCCTCACTTGCCTGAAAACAAAGAACACCGTGCAAACGCACGGTGTTCTTTGTTTTCAGCGGTGGGATTCGGCTTCTTCAATCGCCGTAATCATATTGACCCGTTCTTCGTGTCTGCCGCCCGCTTCAAAGGGGGTGGAAAGAAAGAGGTCGGTAATGTCCTTTGCCAGCCCCGGACCGATGACGCGCGCACCCATGCAAAGAACGTTGGCATTATTGTGCAGACGGGTAAAACGGGCGCTGAACGTGTCGCCGCATACCGCCGCGCGGATGCCGCGGTGCTTGTTTGCCGCCATGCTCATGCCGATGCCGGTACCGCAGATGAGAATACCAAAACAGTTCTCCGGCGCCTTCTGTACCTCACGGCAGACCGCTTCGGCAAAGCGCGGGTAATGGCAGGAGGCGGTGCTATCGGTTCCGCAATCGATTACGGTATAACCTTCTTCCCGCAGGGCGGGAATCAGCCCTTCCTTCATTTCGTATCCGGCAGAGTCGGCGCCGATGTAAATGGTTTTTCGCAGCATAAAGACAATTCTCCTTTATCTATTGTTTTTCGTTTTGTTTTTCCTTTTCGGCAAGTTCGCGCTCCGCCTGGGACGGGCGCAGATACACCGGGGCAAGCGTCAGGTCGTCTACCGCCTTTCCCGCACGGTAGCCGCGCAGCCCGCAGCGCGCCACCGCGGCGGCACAGGGCAGCAGCAATCCGTCCGGTACCGGGGAGAAGCGAACGATGCGCCCTTCTTTTCCGGCAAGCGCAATCAGCGCGCCCGCAGCGTCACCGCACGTGAAAACGGGTTTCCCGGGGAACTTGGTTTCCAGTTCGTCAAGCAGGTCGTGCATCGGCAGCAACCGGTCTTCACACAGCCGCGCCGGGGCGTTTTCTTTGTTTTCGAAGAGCGCGTTGTAAACCTGCGCCCGGCGGGCATCTGCCACGGGGCAGTAAATACCGTCAAGCGGCAGCAGGTTCTCGGCAAGCGCTTCCATGAGCGATACCGGTACGCAGGGGATATGTTTCTCAAAGGCAAGTCCCTTGACCAGCGCCGCGCCGATACGAACTCCGGTAAACGAACCGGGTCCCACGGTCAGGGCAAACAATTCCACGTCGGTAAAGGAAAGATGGGCCGCCCGAAGCGCCTGCCGTGCCATCGGCAGCAGCAATTCGCTCTGCGTCATCCCGCTGTCGGTCGTAAACAGCGAAAGCGGACGGGCATCCTCGCATACCGCCACGGTCGCCACCCGTGTGGTGCTGTCCAGTGCAAGAATCTTCATGGTTCGTTCTCCTCAATCCGGATTTCCCGGGCGTCCTCGCTCTCCGCCACGCGGGAAACGGTGACGGTCAGACGGTCGGGCGGCAGCAGATCGCCCGCGACCCGCTCGCTCCATTCACATACGATATAGCCCTCTCTTGCCAGGTAATCGTCAAAACCGATGGCGTATAACTCGTCCTCATCCGCAAGGCGGTAGAGGTCAAAGTGAAAGACGGGAACGGGATTTCCCGGATATTCATTGACAATGGTGTAGGTGGGGCTGTGTACGGAACGGCACCCCAGCACCGCGGCAAACCCGCGGCAAAAGGCGGTCTTTCCGACCCCCATTTCTCCCCGCAGGGCAAGAAAGGCGTGCTTTTTTCCTTCCGCCAGCAGGCGTTTTGCCAGTGCGGCGCCGATCTCCTCGGTTTCTGCCGTACTGTTTGTGTGCTGAACTTCCGTCATCGGTATCCCCACCCCTTTTCTTTTTCACTCTCCGCCTTTTCTTTGGCAAGCGGCAGAAGCAGCCGCCGCAATTCGCCCATGGCGTAAAGCGAGCCGAAGCAGAGAAGCAGATCGTCTTTCCTCATGGCAAACAGGGTACGGCGCAGGGCATCGGCGGGGGCGTCGGCTGCTTCCATCGGCACCTGCGGCAGGGGCAGAGCGCGGAGAAGTTCCAGCAACTCCGCCGCGGGTACGGCACGCGGGGAATCCGGGGTGATGGTGACGATGCCCGCCAGCCGACTTTGCAGAAGAGGGGAAGAGAAAAATGGCTGCAGGGCGGTTTGCGGATCTTTGTCCCGCAACATTCCCACAACGCAGTACAGTTTTTCATATCGGGGGGCAAACGCCTCTATGCTCTCCCGCAGCGCCCGCAGTCCGTCGGCATTGTGCCCGCCGTCCAGAATGACGTGGGGGGCGAGGCTGATGGCCTCCTGCCGCGCGGGAATATACGCGCGGGCAATCCCGCGGTGCAGCGCCGCTTCGGGGTCCGTTGCGGCAGGAAAACGGCAGGCACGTACCGCCGCAATCGCCGTCGCTGCATTTTTTGCCTGATAGGTTGCCGTGAGACGGGTGACAAACGATTCCCCGCGATAGGAAAAACGCAGCGCGCCGAAACGGCAGTCTTCCACGGTAATGTCGGATGCCGCAACGGCAACATACGGCACGCCTGCCGCCGCTGCCGCGGCGGCAACCGTTTTTTCTGCCTCCGGGTAGTCCTGCGGGGCGCAGATCACCGCCCCGGTGCCGGGCTTGATAATGCCGCACTTCTCCCCGGCAATGGCGCTTGGCGTGCTGCCCAGCACCTCGGTGTGGTCATAACCGATGTTGGTGATGACGGCGGCAAGCGGCGGGGGAATGATGTTGGTCGCATCGCGTCTGCCCCCCAGACCGCATTCCATCACGGCAAGCCGGCAATCGCTCTCGGCAAAGAGCAGGAGTGCGATGGCGGTGATGACGTCAAACTGAGAAAGTTCCCCCGCCATGCCGAGAAGCCGGACTGCCTGCAGCGCACGGCGGGCAGCCGCGGCAAATGCGGCGCGGGAGATGGGTTTTCCGCTCAGGCGGAATCGCTCGCAAAAATCGTCCACATAAGGGGAGGTATAAAGCGCGGTCGGGATTCCCGCCTCACAGAGGGCGGCGGCAATCATGGTTGCGGTGGAGCCTTTGCCGTTGGTGCCCGCTACATGGATGTATTCCATGGCGTTCTGCGGGTCGCCGAGCGCGTGTAGAAGGCGCCCGAGCGGCGAAAGGTCGTGTGCCCCGCCGAAACGCGGAAAGCGAGAAATCATTTGCAATGCACGTGCGGCGGTCATGGCTCCTCCGGGTAACGGGCGACGTCTTTTCCGAGCAGAAAGGCAAGCGCCGCCCGGTATTCCGCCTGCTTTTTCTGTGCCTGCGCCGAATCCGGGTCAAAATGCTTTCGCAGGACCGCGCGCAGCAGCGTGTTTTTCGGGGTGTTTTCGGGGTCTGTCAGTTCGGATGCCTGGACGGCATAGCCGGCACACTCCAGCGCCAGCAGCCGCAGTCCGTCGGTCAGCGCTTCGCAGAGTTTTCCGCGCAACTGAGGGTAGTCCGTCACAAAAGCGAGTTCCTTTGCCCGGATATCGCGCGAGAGTTGCCGGTGGCAGCAGGGGGTGGAAAGAATGACGCGCGCCCGCAGCGCAACCGCCTGCCGCAGAACCAGATCGGTCGCCGTATCACAGGCGTGCAGGGAAATGACCAGATCCGGTCGGAGCGAGGGCGGCACTGCCGTGCGGATGTCACCCGCGAAAAACCGCATGCCGGAAAATCCGCACGCGGCGGCAATTTTTTCGCAATCCGCCATCACATCCGCCTTGCGGTCCACGCCAAGCATGTCCACCTGCCGCCCGCGCAGGGCGGACAGGTAGTGGTAAACGGCAAAACTCAGATAACTCTTGCCGCAGCAAAGATCCAGCACCGTCAGGGTTCCCTCTGGCGGCAGTTCGTCATAAACGTCGGCAAGATAGTCGAGAAACCGGTTGATTTGGCGGAATTTTGCCTGCCGCTTGTCGTGCACGCGCCCGTTTTTGTCACTGATACCGAGGGCAAAAAGAAACGGTTCTTCGCCCGAGAGCAGATGTTTTTTCTCCCGGTCTGGCGGCAGATCGAAGCGGGGGAGCGTTCTCCCCCCCGCGCCTTCCAGCGCCGCCGAAAGTTTTCCCGCCCCCAGCAGGGTGACCTTTCCTTTGCGGGAGACGCGGAGTTCCGCATCCCCTGCGCTGCTGAGCAGATTGACCTGCCGGTAAGCGGAAAGCAGAGCAGGGAAGCATACGGGGATTTCTTTCGGCGTGTAGAGTTTTTGGGCAACGCGCCCGTCGGCAAATGCCGATTCCATCATCAGCACCCGCCCGCCGCGCACAAGGCACACCTTACCGCTCTGGCGCGGTGCGGGGGCGTTTTCGTTCGGCTGAGAGAGAACCAAACGGCGCAGAACGCCCGTCTCTGCGGTGCGGACAATCAGGGAAAGCAGTGTGGTTTGTTCCTGTGTCATGCTTATCTGTCTTTCTTTTTGAAGGAGAGCTTGGATTCGGTGCGGTTCTGGATGCGCTTGATGTTGGCGCGGTGACACCAGACAATCAGTAGCGCCATAAAGACCGCCATCAGTCCGTTCAGCCCGCCGCGCTCAAAAAGCAGATTCTCTGCATTGACATAAAGCGGCAGCATGAGGGCGGAAACAATCGAACCGAGCGATACATACCGCGACATGCTCACCATAATGAGAAAGGTGAGAAACGCGCAGCCGAAGGCAAACGGCGAGAGCATGGCGACCGCTGTGGCGGCGCAAAGCACGCCCTTGCCGCCCTTGAAATGATAGTAGATCGGGAAAATATGCCCCACCATGCAGAAGAACGCAGCAACCCAGCCGCCCATCGGCGCGGCGGTCATGAGAGAGGCAATCATCACGGCAACGGCGGTTTTCAGCACGTCACCGAGCAACGTCAGCCCCGCCGCCCCTTTGCCGTAGGTGCGCAGCATATTGGTGGTGCCGGCATTGCCGCTGCCGTGGTTGCGGATATCATCGTGATAGAGCAGGCGGGAAAAGACCACCGCCGAATTGATGCTGCCGAGCAGATAGGGAATCAGGATGCCGAACAGCAGAATGCCGCCGCCGATGCCGAGCCCGATCTGCCAGACGGGGAACCCCCCGCCGTCCGTATCGTAAAACAGGGTAAACAGATACCCCTGCCACCAAAGTTCGCCAAAACTCATGCGTGTGTACTCCTTCCATAACAATACCGACATTATAGCACGCCGGAGGAAAAATTGCAATCTCTCTCGCGCTTTTTCTTCCGAAAGAAGGAAAAAAGAATTGACTTTCCCGGCAGGCGGTGCTATAATCAAAATGTTAATTTGACGAAAACCGATGCCGCCGGCGCCGGGAAAACGAAAAGGAGATCGTCATGAAACTGGTTGCATTTGGAGAGATCATGCTGCGCCTGACCCCGCCGGGCTATGCGCGGCTGGAACAGAGTGCAAGTTTGGAAGCCCGCTTCGGCGGCGCGGAGGCAAATGTTGCCGTGGCATATGCCCGCTTCGGCGGCAATGCGATGTATGTTACCGCCCTGCCGGATAACCCCCTCGGTCGCGCTGCGCGGAATGCGGTGCGCGCGTGCGGGGTTGACACTTCCGCTATCCTCTTCGGCGGGTCGCGCCTCGGTACCTATTACGTAGAACGGGGCAGCGGGCAGCGCCCCTCGGTTGTGGTGTATGACCGCGCGGGTTCTTCGGTTGCCACCATGCCGCCCGATGCCTATCGGTGGGAAGAGTTGCTTGCGGGCGCCGGCTGCTTTTTCTATACGGGAATTACCCCCGCCCTCTCTGTGGATTGTCGCGCCGCTGTGACAGCGGCGGTATGGACCGCGCATGAAATGGGCATACCCGTGGCGTGTGACATCAACTACCGCTCTAAACTCTGGAGTGTGGAGACGGCGGGGGAAGTGATGCGCCCCCTCACCGCCCTGACCGATATTCTGATTGTGAATGAGGAGCATGCCGAACGGGTGCTTTCCGTTCCCTCGGCAGCCATTCCGGCGGGGCTGCCGCTTGCCGAGTCGCTTGCCGCCCGGCATGAAAACTGCGCCACCATGACAGAAAAACTGCGTGAGCGTTACGGCACCCGCACGGTTGCCATGACCCTGCGTACCACCATTTCGGCAGAAGAGACCATGACGGGGGCGGTGCTGCGGGATGAGAGCGGGGTCTATCACAGCCCCGATTACCGCATCCGCGCGGTGGACCGCGTCGGAAGCGGGGACGCCTATACCGGCGGTCTGCTTTACGCTCTCTCACAAGGGGAGAGCGGAGAGAGCGCCAACCGCTTTGCGGCGGCGTCCTGTGCCCTGAAACATACCGTAGAGGGCGATTTTCAGATGATGACCGAAGAAGAGGTGCGCCGCCTTGCCGAAAACACGGACGCCCGGATTCAGAGATAAGAAAAGGAGAACGCGCATGACCGAACTGGAAACCGAACTGCGGGGGATCGGTGTATTTCCCGTCCTGACCATGAAAAATCCCGTGCACGCCGCCCCGCTTGCCCACATTCTGAAGGAAGAGGGCGTTCCCGCAGCGGAAGTGACCTTCCGCGCCGACGGCGCGGGGGAAGTGATTCGCCGGATGGTGGAAGCGGAACCCGATCTGCTCATCGGTGCCGGCACGGTGCTGACGACCGCGCAGGTGGATGAAGCCATTGCCGCCGGCGCCCGCTTTATCGTCACGCCGGGGCTGGACCCCGCCATTGTGCGTTACGCGCAGGAGAAGGGGATGCCCATCATGCCCGGCTGCGCTACCCCCTCCGATCTTGCCGCGGCGTATGCGCTCGGGCTGCGGACGGTCAAGATTTTTCCCGCGGAACCGATCGGCGGTATCTCCGCCATCCGCGCCATGGCGGCACCTTATCACATGATGCACTTTGTTCCGACGGGTGGCATCAACACCGAGAATCTGCCTGCCTACCTTGCATTCCCTCCGGTGCTTGCCTGCGGCGGCAGTTATCTGATTCAGAGCGCGGAACTGGAGAACGGCGACTATGACGCCGTCCGCGCCCGTCTGCGTGCCGCCATGCTCGCGCTGTTTGATTTCCGTCTGTTCCACGTCGGCATCAATGCAGGGGAAGAGGCGGCGCAGGGCGTGCGCCTGCTTTCCGAAATGTTCGGGCAGCCGATCCGCGAGTTGCCGGGCGCTTATTTCTTCGGCTCCTGGATCGAGATTATGAAGGCGCAGGGCAGGGGCAGGTGCGGACACGTCGGCATCGAGACCAACTGCATCGAGCGCGCCGTTGCCTATTTTACCCGCCGCGGCTATGCATTTGTGCCGGACGGGATCGGCTATGACGAGAAGGGCAATATGACGGTAGCCTATTTCCGGGATGAGGTCATGGGCTTTGCCCTGCATCTCAGCCGGAGAGGATAAAGGAGAGAAAATGCGGTACGATATTCGTTTCCCCGGTTTCCGTTTCCGCGCACTGACTTTCAGTTATGACGACGGGGTGCGGGACGACATTCGGCTGGTCAACCTTTTTGCACAATACGGGCTGAAGGGCACCTTTAACCTGAACAGCGGCATTTTCGGAGAGGGCGGGAACAGCTGGCGCCTTTCCGAGGCGGAGGTGGCGGCGCTTTACGAGCCGGCGGGCATGGAGATTGCCTTGCACTCCTATACCCACCCGCATCTCGATCGTCTTACCACCGCCTGCGCCATGCGGGAGATTATCGAAGACCGCCAACGACTGGAGGCGCTTTGCCGCCACCCCGTGGACGGATTTGCCTACCCGTACGGCACAACGAGCGATCCGGTCGTGGACATTCTCCGCCTGGCGGGGGTCAAGTACGCGCGCACCGTGGTGTCCACCGAGCGGTTTGATTTACCGCAGGATTGGCTGAGGCTGCCCGCCACCTGCCACCATGGCAACCCGCATTTAGATGCGCTTGCCGACCGTTTCCTTTCCCTGAAGGAATCGGAGGATCCGAAAGAAATCTGGCGCACCCCGCTTGCCCTGTTCTATGTCTGGGGGCACAGTTATGAGTTCTCGCAGCAGAACAACTGGGAAGCGATTGAGCGCTTTGCCGCCAAAGTCAGCGGCAGGGACGACATCTGGTATGCGACAAACGGGGAAATTTATCGCTATCTGCAGGCGGCGGAACGGCTGGAATTCACCTGCGACGGCAGCGCCTGCTATAACCCGAACGTACTGCCGGTGTATTTCATTTCGGACGGGGAGAAGTACGTGGCGGAGCCGGGTAAGACCCTGGTTCTGCGTTAAGAACCGTCCGAAAAACCGAAAAAACGAAATCAACAAGAATAAAATCGTTTTACCTCTTGATTTTGTGCACATTTTATGTTACACTGGGTATGTGTGGCGGCGCCTCTTCCTCTGGGCTCGTCTGCCGAATCCACATCGAAAGGAAAACATCATGAAAAAACGAATTCTTGCCCTCCTTTTGGCGGTCTGTATGGTGGTATTGGTGCTGCCTGCGCTGGCGCTGCCGGCGGCAGCGGCGGCAACTGCCACAAGGGGAACGGTCCTTGCCCGCCTGTACCACAAGTACGGGGATACGACACAGGACGTGAACATGCCCACCTTTGAAACGGTGGACGGCGTTTCTTACGCAAAGTTCGGTGATTTTGCGTTCGTCGGTCATCATGTGAATGATTGGAAGGACAGTTATCTTCTCAGCAAGGCGACCATCGGCGGATCTGCTTTTGCCGATTTGGAGAATCTCAGCACGGATAAAACCGGCTATGAGATCTGGCTGACGCATGAGAAGCTGAAGCAGTCCGACGGTTGGACGGGATATGCCTCCGCCAACCTGCATCACACGCTGAAGAACGGCGCCTTTGCCATGTGCGAGAGCACCAACTGGGGGCCTCTTTACGGCTTGATTGCATATGGAATCAATTACGCCGGGTATCAGTACACCGTGGCGGCTGACGGGTATTATTCGCTTTCGGTGGACAGCCTGACCTTCTCGAACAAAGGAACCGATGCAACAAATGGGTACTGCACCACCGCTAAATTTTCTATCGCCGTCAACGGTAAGGTTATCTGGCCGCAGGGGGCAGTGTATGGGGATGTAAGCGGATGGCAGGCGGTTGCCGATTATGCCGCGAAAGAGGGTTCCCAGACCCTGGTTCCGTTGGATGCGGATCATCCGCTCATCTCTTACTATGAGGGGGCGGACCTGCCGCACGACGTTACCTTCTACGCCCCTGCCGGTGCGAAAGTGGAATTTCTTGTCGGAATTCCGCGGGACGGCTCGATTTACCGCAACCGCGGCACCGCGGCAAACCTGACCGTTTCTTCCCTCGGCGACCGAGTTGTTTTTCGGAATTCGGAATCGGGGGGGGGTACCTCTGTCGGGGCAGGTTGGGTAACCATGCCCGAATTGCCTGACGGATACATCGGTTGGGATACCGACCGCGATGGCATTGCCGATGCCAAACCCGGTGATGTGCGCTACCTTTCGGGCGTTGTCTGTGTGCCGGTCAAGACCTTTGCGGCAGGGGAGGCATCGAAGATTTCCGCAAACTGGCCCGAGGTCAAAGAGACCGAGGTTCTTTGGGGCGGCGGCTGGCAGACCGGGAACTATTATGATGTCGCAGTCGGCAATCACCCGGCGGGCAGTTTTATTCCTTATACACAACCGGGAAGTGAGATTTCGGTTATTTCCGGTAGCAGCAGTGCCTGGAGCGGGGACGGTTCGGGCGGCATTTACCTGAATTACCAGCGCGATACCGACGGCGGTGCCACGGTGAACAGCTATAAACTGGTGGTGAGAAAAACGCACAGCACCGCTATGGCATACACCGCGCCGATGGACGGTAAAGTAACCCTGTCGCTTGATAAACTCTTTTCCAAACGTGAGCCGGGCAGTGGCACCCCGGTTGCCGCGATCGCGCTGGAATTTGCCATTTATAAAAACGGGGAAAAGATTTTCCCCACCGAGGGGGCGAAGACGTACAGCGGGGAAGAAGGTTCGGTTACCCTCGTGGACGGCTGGTACCGTTACGTCAGTACCAATACGTATTCACAGACAATCACGCTGGATGTGCTGGCGGTGATGAATGATTTCTCTTTGCCGGATGTGAGCGTAACGGCGGGCGATACCCTGTATTTTGCCGTCCGTATGCCGCGCGGGGATGAAAACAGCGCGCTGCAACAGTCCTGGATGGCGTACATGGAGCCGGTTGTGACCTGGCAGGAGGCGTCTCTTGCAACCGAAAAGGGAGCGACCGTGACATTCCGGGATTATGCGCCGATCAAAACCGATGATTTCCGTTCGCTTGACGCCTGTGCCGGCGGCGTTGCCTTCCGTGACGGTTGGCAACTCAGCGCCCGTAGCAAGTCCGATTTCGGGGATACCTATCTGCTGGACCGCCTGTTCGGCACGCCGGGGGCTAACAGCGACCAACTCTGGCTCGGCAACAGCAGCGACTATACGGGTAATACTTTTTGGAGCAATACCGTCGCCATTGCCCACTACGGGAACGGCAACAGTGCGACCACGCACGATTGGGGCGGCACCTGGGCGGTCAGTCCCTGCGGTACCCATTACGCCGGCTGGGAGTATGTGGCGCAGGCAAGCGGTACGGTCAATCTCGGTTGTGAGTGGCTCACGCAAAAGCACGGGCCCGGTTATTTTGCCATTTTTGTCAACGGCACCATGGTGTGGCCGGCAGAGGGCGACTATTATCGGGACACCTCAAAATGGTGGCAGTTTGCCGCTTCTTCGGGAACCTTCGTGTCGCATTCTGCCGAGAAACTGCAGGCAGAAGTCTCCTTCCCGCAGGATGTTGCGGTGAAGGCGGGCGACGTGGTTTCCTTCCTTGTAGGTGCGGGCGGTACCAGCGCATGGGGAACCAATGCGGCACCGTATGTTACCTACACGTCTGTCGGCACCGCACATGCGGTGGTGAATGCGGCATCGGTCGGAATTACCGGCAACTTTGCCGTCAACCTGTTTGTGGCGGCGGATGAGAGTGCAACCGAAGCCGGCGTTGTGGTGGACGGAAAGACCTATGCGGGGGCAAAGCAGTCGGATGGGCGTTATAAAGTCACGTTGCCCGGGATTGCGGCAAAGGATATGGATACGGAGATCCTCTACCAGCCCTATGAAGTCGTCGGCGGGAAACAGGTTCTGAATTTCCTGCGCCGCACGCGCCTGACCACGCTGTTCTCCGCCTATGCGGAGATAGACAGCACCAAGGAAATTGCAAATACCGCGCTGGCATACCATAAATGGGCGTCCTACTACTTCGGCAAAACCACGGCATCACCCGCCGCGGTTGCGGATGTCACCATGCCGTCGGCGGTGGATTATGAAGCAAAACTTTCCGGCGTGACGGAGGGGGCAGGCATGAATTTCTACGGTGCCACGCTCCTTTTGCAGGATAAGATCAATATCAAACTGTTCCTTAAGACCAAAGACGGCGCCGACATCAGCAAAGAGACTCTGCAAACCTATCGGATGAAGATTACAAAGACTGACGGAACCGTGGTAAAAGAACTGGGGAATGAAAGCATCGCTTACGAGACCGGTTCGCGTGATACGGTGGTGGTCACCGCAACGGCGCTCCCCGCAACGTATTATGGGGAAATGCTTTGCTTCACGCTGACGGACGGGGAAGGCAATGCCGTCAGCCCGACGCTGCACTACGGCGTCATGACGTATGTTGCCCGCCAGTATAACGAAGCCGGCGGCGACGAAAAACGCAACGGCATTCTGCGTGCCATCGTTGCATATTGCAATGCCGTAACCGCATACCACGACTGATTTTCTGTCGTGCAAGGAGGAATTACTATGGAATATCAGGCACCGAAGGCGGAGATCATTCTCCTGCCTTGTGAGGACATCATGATGATGACTGCGGAAAATGCAGAGAACAATCAGCTGGCGCTTGACATCTTCTCGGAACTGAAGATTGTCTGAGCGGCTGCCTCCGCATTTCTTCACGGGCATGCCAAAGCCCCCTGCACCACAGGTGCAGGGGGCTTTTTCGTTGTAGTTATGTGTTTCCACTCGGGGGTGCTGATCCGGCGGCAAGCAATGCCGTAATTTCCGCTTCCGTCAGGGGGCGGCAGCAAAGCCCATCCGGCAACGGGAAGTCGGCACCGCCCAGTCGATGCGGGGCGGCGGCAAGCACTGCTTTTTGCGCGTGGCGCAGCCGCTTCAAGCGGTATTCTGCCCGCGCGGCAGCGGCATAGGTTTCGGTTTTCCACACCGCGGCAAGGACTGCCGGCGGGTGGGCACGGGTGTATTTGGCACCGCCCGCGCGGCGGCCGCTGTGCGCTGCCATCCGCCTTGCCACATCCGTGGTAATACCGGTATAATATTCGCCCGTTTTGCATTGTAGCAGATATAAATACGCCATACGCCACCGCCTTTTTTCTCATTGTACCATACCCGCGCAAAAATGTCAAAAGGCAGTTGACTTTTTTTTGCATTTGTGGTAGAGTAAGAGGAGAATACACGGCATACGCCGCAAAGGAGAAATCAGGATGGAATACGGTCTGCAACTGTACAGCGTACGTGACGCAATGGCAGAGGATATGGAAAAAACACTGGCGGCGGTTGCCGCCATCGGCTACAAAAAGGTAGAGTTTGCCGGGTTCTTCGGTCACCCGGCAGAAGAGGTTGCCGCATGGCTGAAACAATACGGTCTGACCGTGTGCAGCACGCACACCCCCGCAAGCGAACTGCTGCCCGGCTGCCTTGCCGAAACCATTGCCTATCACAAGGCAATCGGCAATCCGTTCATCATCATTCCGGGGTATGACGCCTCTACCCCCGCAAAAATGGATGAGTTGGTCAACCTGATCAACGAGGTGCAGCCGAAACTGGAAAAAGAGGGCATCCGCCTCGGCTACCACAACCACCACCGCGAATTTTTGCCGCTTTATGAGGGCGGCTATCGGATTCACGATGAGCTTTACCGCCGCACGAACGTTGCCCTGCAGATCGATACCTACTGGGCATATGTCGCAGGCTGCGACCCTGTTGCATTGCTGGAAAAGGAAAAAGACCGCGTGCCGGTGATTCACCTCAAGGACGGTGACCTTTCGCACAACGGAAAATCACTCGGTCTCGGTACCGCGCCGGTCGGCGAGGTTTATCGCACCGCCTGCCGCCTGGGCATGAATATCGTTGTGGAAAGCGAGGGGCAGGATCCCGATGGCATTTCCGAAGTGACCCGCTGCTTCCGTTACCTGAAGGAAGCGGAGAAAACGGTATGATTTTCAAAAACGCCGAATTTTTCAATGTTTCCGACCTGACGCCCGACACGGTGCACGGCGGCTATGTTCTTCACCGTCTGCCTACCTCGCTGGAAGGGGTGATGGCGGGGGGCGGGAACGCCAACCGCGATGCTACTGGCGTGGAGATCCGCTTTGTTATGCGCGGCGACCGCGTGACGTTGCGCCTTGCCGCCGTGCCGGAGCCGGATAACGAGGGGCGGCATTTTATCGGCAACTGTCGGGTGTCGGTTTACTACGGCAACATGCTCGGCGGTTGGTGGGATCAGGAAAAAGATCGCCATATCGGAGAGGATGTGACCGACCTGGTGATCTGCCGTCCCCCGGAAATGGAGACCTGCCGCGCCATCAGCCGCGCCGCCGATTTTCCTTACGCGGCGGATGTCGTGCGCGTACTGCTCGAGCCGGGGCACTACCGTTTCTTTGATATCATCGGGGATATAGAACCCCCGAAGCCGGAGCAGCTTCCCGAGCGCCGTTATGTGGCGTACGGTTCCTCCATCACGCACGGCAGTCTCGGTCTTTCCACAGCCTGGTACTATCCCACCCGCGTGGGGGCATATTTCCGTGCGGAGACGCGCAACCTCGGGTTCGCGGGCAGTTGCCGACTGGAGCCGGAGGTAGCGGATGCCCTTGCCGCCCTGGATTTTGATGTGGCGACGCTGGAGGTCGGCATTAACGTGTTGGGAATGCCGGAAGAAGAGTTTGACCGCCGCGTGCGGAACCTGATTGCAACGGTGGCGGGCGCGCATCCGACGGCGGAAATTTTCTGTATTTCACCGTTTTACTGTCATGCGGACTGGCGCGGGGATCGGGCGCCGATGGCGTTCCGCCGGATTGTTGCCCGCGCGGTTGCCGATTACGCCTCGCCGCATGTCCACGAGATCAACGGACTCTCCTGCCTTGGCAGTGCGGATGGGCTTTCCTGTGACCTGGTGCACCCCAGCCCGATCGGTACCGATCGGATTGCGTCCGCGCTGATTACGCAAATGAAACCGTATATTCCCGGAGGTTTGGTATGAAATTGGAAGAAATTCACATTCGCGACCCGTTCATTTTGCCAGCGGACGGGCGATATTATCTGTATGGCACGCGCGGCTCTTCCTCTTACGGAATCGGGCGGGGTTTAGATGTATATGTCAGCGACGATCTGATGGATTGGAGTGAGCCGCATGAGGCGTTCACCCGCCCGGCGGATTTTTGGGCAGACCGGGATTTTTGGGCGCCGGAAGTTCATGCGTTCGGCGGCAAATACTATATGTTCGCCAGTTTTAAGGCGGAAGGAAAATGCCGTGGCACGCAGATTTTGTGCGCCGACAGCCCGATGGGACCCTTTCTGCCGATCACCGAAGAACCCGTGACCCCGCGGGACTGGGAGTGCCTTGACGGCACGCTTTACGTCAGCCCGGCGGGCAGACCCTACCTGATTTTCTGCCATGAGTGGCTGCAGATCAAGGACGGCGCCATGTGCGCGGTGGAACTGACCCCCGACCTGCGCGAACGGGCAGGGGAAGTGCGCACGCTGTTCCACGCCTCCGAACCGGCGTGGGTGAACAAGGCGGGTGAGAATTTTGTAACGGACGGTCCCTATCCCGTGCGCCTGTCGGACGGCAAGCTGCTTTTGCTGTGGTCAAGTTTTGCCGCAGACGGGCGGTATGTAGAAGCGATGGCGGTCTCGGACAATGGCGATATTACCGGCCATTTTCATCATCTTGCCGAGCCGCTTCTCCCCGGTGACGGGGGGCACGGCATGGTGTTCCGCACCTATGACGGCAGAATGATGTTTGTGATGCATGCGCCGAATGTGGGACCGAAGGAGCGCCCCTGCCTGATTGAGGTCGAAGAAAAGGACGGCAGACTGGTTGCCAAAATCTGAAGAAGAAAAGCTCCGTGGCACAGCCACGGGGCTTTTCTTCTTCAGTGGGCGAAGCGCCGCACGATCTTGCAGAGAACCTCGGTCATTTTCTCCAGGGCATCGCAGGGGATATACTCCGTGCGGCTGTGAAAGTTCATGCCGCCGGTGGAGAGATTGGGGCAGGGCAGCCCGGCGAAAGAGAGACGGGCGCCGTCCGTCCCGCCGCGGATGGGATTGATAATCGGCGTGACCCCGACGGCAAGCATGGCGGCGCGGGCATTTTCCATCAGGGCGGGATATTGCTCGATGATCTCTTTCATATTGTAGTAGCTGTCACGGACCGTGGCGCGGATGCAGCCGCCGCCGAACGCGGCATCGGTCTTTTCGGCAAGGGTAAGAAAATATGCTTTCTTCTCTTCAAATTTTTTCTTATCATGGTCCCGCAGGATGTAGGTGGCGTGCAACTCTTCCACACCGCCGGATACTTCATCCGCCATGTAAAAACCCTCGTATCCTTCGGTCGTATCGGGGCGTTCCGCTGTCGGTAATCCCGCATGGAAGGCGGCGAACAGGTCGATCGCATTCTTCATGATTCCCTTGCCGCTGCCGGGGTGGGTACTGACGCCGTGGATGGTCAGTTCCCCCGCCGCGGCATTGAAATTCTCGTATTCCAGTTCTCCGAGGGCGCCGCCATCTACCGTGTATCCGAAATCTGCCCCGAAGGCGGCAACATCAAAGTGGTCGGTGCCGCGTCCGATTTCTTCATCCGGTGTAAACGCGATTTTGACCGTACCGTGCTTTTCTTCGGGGTGGGCAAGAAAATAGGCAAGCATCGACATGATCTCGGCAACGCCCGCCTTGTCATCGGCGCCGAGCAGGGTCTTTCCGTCCGTGGTGATGATGTCGCTTCCCACCCAGCGGGCAAGTTCCCCACCTGCGGGGATCCGATACTGCCCTTCGGCATCCAGTACCAAGTCTCCGCCGGTATAGTGGTGGATGACGGCGTGCACATCCTTGCCACTGACGGCAGGCGAGGTATCGACATGAGAAAGAAAGGCAAGGGTGGGCTTTCCCTCTGTGTTGGCAGGCAAAGTGGCACATACGTAGCCAAAGCCGTCCATGGTGGCGCAAAGCCCCATGGCAAGCAATTCGTCCCGCAGGTCGGCAAGCAGTACACGCTGCCCTGCGGTGCTGGGATAGACATCGGCACCGGCGTGCGGGTCGGATGTGGTTTCATAACGGATATAACGAAGAAAACGTTCGGTTGCGGTCATAATGGCACCTCTTTGTTTTTTCCTTATTGTAGCATAAAGCGAAAGGAAAGTCCATATCCGGCGAAAAAAACGCCCCCGCTTTCGCGGGGACGTTTTTTTCGGATTTAACGATACGAAATCACAGGGGTGATGAATGCCATCTCTCCGTAGTCGATGGCGGTATTGCGGCGAACGGCAAAGCAGATGGTGTCCCCCGCCGTGACCGATATGCCGGTGGGGAAGGGGCATGCCGACCATGCGGCGGAAAGAATATCGGTTCTTCCGCCCGCGGTGTAGGTCTCCCCGGTTTCATAGGTAAAAGCGTTTCCGTTTGCCGGCCAAATCTGCGTACCGTTTTTGTAGATGGTCAGGCAGAGCCCGCGTTTGCCCGCCCGGTCGGAGCCGACAAACAGCTCGGCAAGTTGCACATCTACCACGCCGTTTTTCGGCGCCGTATAACAAACGGCAGTGGCATAGTTGGTCACCAGCGCCAGTTTTCCTTGGGTGAGGTACAGTCCGCCTGCGGTCCATGCGTGTGCATCCCCGGTTCGGAACAGGAGATGGTACGTGGCGTCCATGTACCCGTAGGGGGTGTAATTGCCGTCCGTACCCAGACAACCGGCGGTAAAGCCGCCGCGGAACGAGCCGAACGCGCCGTTTGTGGTAAAGGTCGGCCATGCATCGGTTTGCGGGGAAAAGACGGCGGTGTTCGGTGTTTCGGTGTGGTAACGGCGCAACTCCGGCTGGAGGAGGATGGCGCTCCATTTGCCCTCGTACTGCGCGGAAACGAACGAGAGCGCCTCTCCCTTCGTCAGTTCAATGGTGCCGAGGTCATTGCGGAGGCTGAGGGCGATCTCCCGCTGGGTGGTGGTCGGCGTAATCAGACGCCAGGTGGTTTTGTCGGCAAACGAACCGTTCCGGCTCGGCCAGATCATGCGGTCGCCCTGGAAAATGGCGAAGTAGCCGGCATTGTTGCCGCCGCCGATGTTCGGGGCGCTGAAATTTGCGGGAGTAATATCGTACGTGCCGCTCTCTTCTGCTGTGTAGCGCATGACGGCAAGATGGTTCGCCTGCGAGGCGAAGCGGTAACCCATGGAAACGAAGAAACCGCCCTGCTTGCCCCAGAGATTGGCGATGTCGCCGTCCTTGCAGATCCAACGGTTCTGCTCGTTGTATCCGTTATAGGGAACGAAACTGCCGAAGTCGGTGGCATTCATATAGCCCAGTTCCCATCCGCCGCGGTAGGTGACACCCGTGCCGCTGATGGTCGGGGTATTGCTGCCGAAAGAGGTGAAGACCGTTACATTGGCGTTGCTTTCCACATCGGTGCCGTGGACGTTGTAGGCGTTCCGCAACAGGAAACGGGAATAGTCATCGGTGAGTTGTGTGGGGTAGGTATTGCCCGAAATCGTGTCATCGTCTGCGCAGA
>CAKSLR010000017.1 GCA_934467435.1 uncultured Eubacteriales bacterium
AACCAGTACGATTCTTTTAGAGATGTAATATATCACATTATCGGTTCTTCGACAACTGCTGACGAGATTGATTTCTTGTTTAACAATGTGGAAAGCGGGGTTCTATTTAAAACGATCGATGACTTTACAGTTCGTATTAGTCAAGAATTAAAGAAATACAGACAGAATAAGAAGTACAACCAATTGCGTGAAGCTTGGATGACAGCATCTAAAACAAATACGCCGTCAGAATGGTCAGCAAAATATAACACTCCTATACTTGTATTATTTGCGGATAATATTATTCAGGCGCAACGCATCTTTGATGGTCTAAACGGTACTTCTTATCTACGGGATGCTGACATTGATGCTGCAATAGCATTTATTAGGAGCGCAAAAATCAGTATTATTTCTGACAGAAGTAAATGCGATGAGTGCTTGCTAGACTTTTTTGCCGGGGAGTATTCATATATTCTTTCTCCTGATGAAGTTAGGGAGATCCTTAGGAGTAGCCTTGGTTCCAATGTATATGATTGGTATGCTCAGAAAAATAAAGCAAGCCGGGCTATCAAAGAATATGCTGAAACAGTGTATAGGAGCAAGTTCTGTAAACGGGCAAAGCAGAAAATCAAAGATCTTTCTGCGGCTGATGCACAAGCGTATCTGGAGAGATTAATTGATGATAATCCACTGCTGGGTATTGATATCCTAAAAAAATAAGGAGGAGTGCACTATGAGATTTCACGATTTAGATTCCTTAAAGGCTTATATTGTTGACGATAAGAAACATTTTGCAATGAATCCGATTCGCTTCGTCTCTGTGGATTCAATGGAAATGTGGAGAACTGTTAAATCTTTTTTGGAATCAATTGCAGACGAGCAACTTTTGCTGTCAAAGTTTTGCGATGGTGCTGATATTACCCCAAATCTAAATCGCGTTATCTCAGCGTTGAAGAAAAAAGAAAAAAGCGTTTGCTTGTCACCGTTATCGGAGTATTTGCGAGTTGTTCCTGAAGAAGCACTAAAAGATCTTGTGCGTATTTTGTCTCAAGAGTATGAAAATACATATGAAACAACAATTAGATATTATATTCCCTTGTATCGTATGAAGAGCGTTTTGAATCTAATGCCTCAAGACGATCCGCGGCGGCAAGATGCGTTCATCATCCTCGAGTCGTGTGGAGAAGATGATTATAATTTAACTATCATTCAAAAAGCATTGAATATAGAAGCTGATGGAAATAATGTTTTTGGATTTAGGCAATATCTTCAGTATTGGGAGCAAAATCCTTCAAAACCCTTAGTATTGCATACTGATTTTGCAGTTAGTTTCAAAGATAATCATTTTTTGGATGATGTACAAGTAATCACCAGTTCTTTTGCGTTTATATTCACTAACTTTAATATCCCTGGGATTATCAAAGAGTCAGATGGGACTGGTAATGATTGGGATCAATTTGCACCGTTTTTTTCTGCACATAAAACATTTTCTGAGGCATGTTGCGATGTTCTAAATGTAAAGTGTTATTCGTCTAAGATATTTGAACAGTGGCATTCTTTCTCGAACTTTCAAAAATGGGTTTTATGGTTGTTTGTAAAAACGCAATCGACGGTAAACTACGAAGTATTCTGCGCAAGGGAAGCTGATGGCGTACAAACATTTATTGAGAATCTCTATATAAACATTGCCCAGTATGTGGATGATCCTTTTTATCAAAAAATATATGATGAAAGAAAAATTATCTTGCATTTAATTTCGGAAGCTATCCCAAAAAGTTATTCGGCTTTGCTTGATAAGATTACACCGATTCAAGGTCTTAAAATTGTAACAGACCTAACAGATTTTGAAAGAAAAAAGTGCTTTTGGTTTTTGCAAAGAATTCAAGAGTGTCAAATAAGGGAAGCGTGGAAAATTTTAAAATCGACATACCCAATTTTGGCTTACTATTTAGGAGATTTTGAGGTAAATAACGAAGTTGGAATTCCGGATTTCATTTTTACTTATTTAAGAAAATACAAGTGGGGAAAAGTGAGAAATGTAATAACTGAAGATTTTATATCTTTGTCAGATGAACACGCAAAAAACAGAGGAAAAGCGGTTTACGAACTTCACTCTCGCAATGCAGTTGTTGGAGACTTTTATTTATCAAACTCGAGCATCTTATTTGTTGATGGAATGGGCGCAGAATATTTGGATCTTTTAAAGTATATACTGTCTCCTCTTGAGAAGAATGGATTCTACTGCACTTATAAAATTGCTTATTGTAATCTGCCGTCTATCACTGAGGAAAATAAAGACTTTCTTGTTTCAAGAACCACAATGGAACCGCCAATAACTGCATTAGATAAGTTGAAGCATTCAGATTGCAAATATCCTGAAAATATTATTCGTGAGCTCGCTATCTTTGAAGATATCCGAAATAGAGTTGAGACAGAATTAACGGCCGGAACATCCAATGTTATTGTTACATCAGATCATGGTACTTCTCGAATGGCAGTTCTTGTAAGGGATACCCTATTCGATAAAAAGCTCAATAAGCCAGATAATTTGTTGTTAAATGAATATGGAAGAACCGCTGTTGGCGCATTTAATGAACAGGATTATCCGACCGCAATTTGCGACGGCAATAGATTAACATTTGCGGATTATTCACGGTTTGCTTCCTCGGGAGCGCCAATCGATGAAACTCATGGCGGGGCCTCGATAGAAGAATGGACTGTTCCAGTTATTTCGATTTCACGGGCGAATCAGTTGGAAGAGCTCCCGGCAATCATTAAAGTTATTAGCGGACCTGAACACAAACCGGATTTGGTGACGAAAAAAATAATTGTACGCTTTTCTGTTTCTGGTAATATAAGAACTAATTTGTATGTTAGTGTAAACGGTACCCAGATAAAATGTTTGTATAAGGATAATTATTATGAGTTTACTTATGGTGTTGCAACAATTAATGAATCAATACTTCATGTAAAGGTGATAGATTATAAGATCATTGGAGAATTTGATATTAAACTCAAGAAAGGTTTGCAAAAGAATACTGGGTTTAACATTTAAAAATGGAGGGAAATACTGTGAATGAGCAGAATAATGAAAAAAGCTATGAGGTAAAATTAAAGCAATATTTATCTGATATGCTGGTATATAAATCGTCCGAAAATTCAAAGTTTTTTTCTGCTTTGAGTATTCCGTCATTCATGCGTGACTGGCTAGTTATGCGATTTTCGGACGAAAATGGTTACATTGACAAAAATGAAGTGTCCGAATATGTGAAACGAGTTATTCCGAACAGAACCCAATGGAATGAGATACAAATGAATTTAATTCACAATGGGCAATCTGCGCGTTTCTTGACTAAAGTTAAAATTGATTTTGACATGAAAACAAGATCAGCTCTGTTTTCGCTTCCTGCTTTTGGTGTTCCAAAATATAAGGGAGATGCCATTGTTGACTGGGATGTGATCGAACAGCATAAGAACTATCTTTTGTCACCGAATGAAGTGTGGGGAATTGTTGAAATCGTATGTGAAGATATTAGCGAAAAGCATGGATTTTTCAAGAAAAAATCAGATAGTGAAGACAATGTATACCGCATGATTGACTTTAATCCTTTTTGCCCCTATACCATTGACATTGAAGATTATAAATTGGCTAGAGAGCATTTTACGCCAGAAGAGTGGATTGATGTGCTGATTAGTGCGGTAGACTACAATCCGGCGGGATATGTAAGCATGACGCAAAAGCTTACAATGCTGAGCAGATTATTGCCGTTTGTAGAAAAAAGATTAAATCTGATTGAACTTGCGCCCAAGGAAACCGGAAAATCCTATGTATTTGCTCAGTTAAGTAAGTATGGTTGGCTTGTTAGTGGAGGGAGCATCTCTCGTGCAAAAATGTTTTATGATATCGGAAAGCGTACTCCGGGATTAGTTTCTAGATATGATTATGTAGCTTTTGATGAAATACAAAGTATAAAGTTTACAGATGCAATGGAAATGCAAGGGGCACTAAAGGGGTATTTGGAATCAGGCGAATATCGTGTCGGAGACAATCGAGGAGTGGGGGATGCTGGTCTTGTACTACTTGGAAATATTGATTCGGGATTAATGAACGAAAATGAGAATATGTTTGTTGATCTGCCGGAGATTTTCCATGAGTCGGCCCTTTTGGATAGATTCCATGGTTTCATTAAGGGATGGAATATTCCCAAAATGAGAGAAAACCTGAAAGCAAATGGGTGGGCACTAAACACTGAATACTTCGGTGAAATTATGCACATGCTTCGTGAAGAAATTGTCTACAGAGCGGTTGTTGACGAGCTACTACAACTTCCTAAAAATGCAGCCACACGGGATACAGAAGCGATAAAGCGCATTTGCACAGCATATTTGAAGCTGATTTTCCCGAATGCTATAGATGCATCAAAAATTAAAATTGGTGATTTTGAAAGATATTGTTTGGAACCAGCCAAAGAAATGAGAAGGGTAATTAAAAACCAGTTGGCGATAAATGATGTCGGTGAGTTTGGCGGTATGACAATACCTGACATTCAGGTTAAGGAGAGCTATCGTGCAAAATAATAAAGATGAATTTTGCATAAATTGCAATAAACCATTAACAAAGGATTGGATTGGCTTAAACAAAAAGCTGATGGGCAAAAATCTGAAAAGCTTTTATTGCATTTCTTGCTTGGCAGATGAGTTTAGTTGCGAAATTTAAGATTTAGAAGTGAAAATTGAAGAATTTAAAGAAGAGGGATGTACACTCTTTAAATGAGGACTGGGCCATGAAGCGATACATATACGCCGATAATGCGGCAACGACAAAACTGGATACTGAAGCGTTTGAGGCCATGTTGCCATGGTTAACAGAGAATTATGGTAATGCTTCACAGCCCTATTTCTTTGGCAAAAAAGCCGCACATGCAATAAAAGAGGCGCGCCAGACTATTGCAGAGTGCATTAACGCAGATCCAGATAATATTTTTTTCACCTCTGGTGGAACGGAAAGTGATAACTGGGCAATTAAATGTTTTGGAGCATCCCCAACGGATGCAAAAATTATTGTGGTTTCTGCGATTGAGCATCATGCTATATTGCATGCGTGCAAAAATCAATCAAACGTCACTGTAATCTATCTCCCGGTTGATAAGGATGGCATTGTGAAGGAAGAAGATCTCGTTATGGCATTTGACCATAGCAATCATCCTGCGTGCTCTCGTGTATCCCATTTAACGTCTATCATGATGGCAAACAACGAAATCGGAACCATAATGCCAATAAAAGACTTAGCAGCCATTGCTCATGAAAATGGTTCCGCTTTCCATACTGATGCGGTACAAGCTGTTGGACATATTCCAATTGATGTAAAGGGGCTTGGCGTCGATATGCTTTCGGCTTCTGCACACAAATTTAATGGTCCTAAAGGCATCGGTTTTTTCTACGATAGCGGGAAGCATGTTTATCCTCATAATGATGGTGGATCGCAAGAATTTGGTATGAGAGCGGGCACAGAGAATGTTGCCGGTATTGTTGGCATGGCTGTTGCTTTGAAGAACAATTGTGCTAACCTTGAGAGCAATATGAAGTACATTATGTCTCTTGAGGATTACTTTATGGACTTGATGGAACACAGTGGGTTGGACTTCATTCGAAATGGTGGGCGAAACCATATTCCGGGTAACATTAATCTATCATTTAGAAATGCCGATGGGGAGGCCATTCTTCATAGACTGGATCTGAAAGGTATTTGTATTTCAACCGGCTCGGCGTGTGATAGTGTTAATACTCAGATTTCCCATGTTATTAGAGCAGTTGGAATACCGCAAGAATACGCAAATGGCACAATTCGCATTTCGCTCGGTAAATATAATACATTAGATGATTGTGATTCAATTGTTGAAGCTTTGGTAAGGATACTATCTTTGTCCCAAAAGTAGGCATTATTAGCGCTTGTCACCGTAATTCAATTTTCAAGGAGCGTTATCAATAAAGACGCATTTATTATACCATAAAGAGCAGAGTACTTCAAGATAGGTATCCCTACGCTTTGTACTTACATTTTTCTCATATGGAAACGCTCAAGTCAATCGGATAACGATTACCCCCATAAGGATAACGAAATACCCACAAATCCAACGATAATCCCCACAAAGATAACGATTACCCATAAATCCAACGAAATATTGTTGGCAACGAAAAAGCGCCACCGCGGAAAATTATCTGCGATGGCGTTTTTCAGTTGTTCAGCAAGCCTGTTTTTCGGAAATGCACCGAAAAAAGACCCGATAAAGCCCATAAAGCAAAAAACAAGGACTACCATTCTATCAAAATAGTAGTCCTTATTTGGTCTGAGTGACAAGACTTGAACTTGCGGCCTCTACCACCCCAAGCGACCCGAGGGGAGCGGAAAAAAGCCGCAGAAAAGAGGCTCTTTTCTGTCGGCAAATCCCCCGTCCGGGGGGGAGAGACCGCGCCAAAGAGATGGGGGGCGAAGCTCCCCACCGCGTGAAAAGAATTTCGCTTACCCCGAACCTGATCGCGATCGCAGGAAGGGGGCAAGCCGAATGTACCCGCACCGAAACTGCCGGGGGAACGCGCATGGAGTTCCCCCGGCTACCGAACCGCACCGCCGCTAAAATCGGGGGGCTGGGGCATACCGCCCCAGATCGGATTCCCTACCCCGCGCGCCGGTGATGTCCGCGACAGAGGGGAACGGGGAGCGGCGTATGCGCTCCCCTTCCCCGATGGCGCCGAACCGGGCGCGCACATCCGGCAGAACTCACCATGACGCGCACAGAGTACCCAAATTCAAGAGAAAGGCACTTTCCATACATCGGACTACCTGAAAGTAGAAAAACGCCTTCTAACGTCTCTAAACGCGTGAGAGAGGTATACGCGCACCATCCGTGATAGCGGGTGGTGCTTTTTTATTGCAATTTCCGGGGGGTATCGATCAACCCCGCCAAATAGTCCAGTGACACGTTGTAATACCGCGCCAGGGTGATGAAATGGTGCATCGGGAGTTCCACCATTCCACATTCATATCGTGCGTACTGCTGCCGTAAAAGCCCTAGGATTTCAGCAACTTCCGTTTGCGTCTTGTCTGCATCTTCCCGTAAATCCCGTAATCTTTGGTAAAGATACATAATTTTCACCCCCTGTTTTTGTGCAATTAGTAGATTATATCATGCAATCGAATCGTTGCTATTGAAATGCAACAAAATCGTTGCTATAATCAGTAATGCAACAGAATCGTTGCATGAAAGGAGTCACCCCATGAACCAACTACCGCACGCCTGGTGGGCAATCTGTACGCTGCTCTCCCTCGCCTTGTTCTTCCTGTCGCTTCCGGTCTGCCGGAGAGGAAGCCCGAAAGCCCCGAAGAACCCGCAAAAACCGAAGAAACAACCGAAAAGGAGGATAAAACGATGAGAGCCGCCATTCCCTATCTGCTGTTGCTCAGCATCCCGCCCGTGATCGTCCTGATCTGCGAGTTGCGCCGCCTTCGCCGCAAGAAAAGGGGGTGAGGACGTGAAAACAGAATATTCACTTGCCTGTGATGTGGCAATTGGCGCGGCAATTCGCACCGAGCGCCGCAAGCGCGGGCTGTCCCAGTCCGATCTTGCGGCACAATTACAGTTGCGGGGGATCGATTTGGAAAACTATATCATCTGCAAGATTGAGAGTGGCTGTCGGGCATGCACATTTATGGAACTGTTTGCTATATGTTCGGTGCTTCGGCTGCCGCTCTCTGACCTGCCGTTGCCGTCTGCAATTTGTTGAAAAGGGGGTGAGGACGTGAAGCAGATGGAAAGACTGCTGCGGTTGTCTTCCCCTTCCCCTCAGTCCATCCGGGAAAGCCGGAACCGGTACCAGAGACAGAAGGTAGCCATGAAACGCCAGAAAAGACAACCCAAAAGCACAAAAGAAAGAAGGTGATCTTATGTACCTTGACGACCACGGCTATATGACAGTAGACCCCATTATCCCGGATACCCCGCTGGAGCACGGCTTCGCCACCGATATGGGAAACATCCCGAACCCCGTATACCTCGACTGCCCGAACTGCGGGAAACCGCTTGCCACCGTTTCCCCGCACTCAAGCGGCGTGATTGCCGTTTTCTGCCGGAAGTGCCGGCAAGATGTGACCCTGGACTTAACGAAACTTACCACAAAGAGATTGCCGAGAATCGGCTTTTAAGGAGGAAATTATGGTGTATTTGTGCGAGCGGTGCGGCAGCATCGCGCCGAGCGGAAGAGTGGAACTCATCCGCATAGAAGAACCCGTGCCGGGTGTTTTGGAAGAGGAAAAGACCAAGAAGCCGGTGGAACTTTGCGAAGCCTGCGCCAACTTCTATCAAAAGAACCTCATCCGGGCGGAGTTGCTGGTATGTGACCTCATGTTCCCGAACCTGGCACCGCAGAAGACCGGGGAAACCAAAGAAACCGAGAAGAGGGAGGAAGACGGAAAATGTGCAGCGAAGAATGTAGCGGAACTGGCACGCAAAGCTCTATCTTCGAGAACTTCGTGGTAACACGGGAAGAAGCAGACCGGATTCAGGCGGGCGATAACAACGCCCGCCGGGAATTTTACCTGCGCAACTATGACGAACTGTACCGCTATTGCCGGAAGTTTGCCCGGATTACAAACCGGGAGTTAGGCTATCGGCGGTACAACGAGGATGATCTGATCGCCCAACTGTATCTCGATCTGGATAAACTCAACTGGAAAAGCCAGGCTTGTTTCTATATCTCCCTCAGGTGTGAATCCTTCTACTGGGAACCCTTCGGCGGATTGACCCAGCGAAAGGAGCAGGGGCTGAATCACAGTATTCTTCCCTGGGAGCGGGAAGGCTCCCTGTGTGAGTACGATTTCCTTCCCCTGGACCGAGCGATCAACGAGGACGAGGAAGACTCCGGCGAGTTTTACCATTTCTTCAGCACCTACGAGACACCCGAGAAAATCCTCATCGACAAAACCACAAGGCACTACACCGGGGAAGAGATCACCGAACTTCTCTCAGATTTCCTTACACCGAGAACCCGGAAGGTCTTACCGCTTTACCTGGAAGGCTTCCGGAATATTGACATTGAGCGGGAATTGCACATCAAAAACGCAACCGGCTACATCAAGCAACTGCAGGGGCAGTTGCTCTCCCATTTCCCGGAGGTCAGAGCGCGGCTGCGCGCTGCACACATCCCGATTCCCCGCTACCTTCTCCGCCTCGCGCCGGAACTGCAGGAGAAGGCAGCCGAGGAGAAGGAGAAGATAAACGCACAGCGTAGAGCGCAGGGAGACGCCGACCGTCGCGCAAGAGGCGTTCCCCCCGCTTTCCGGTACGCAAACGAGGAAGAGCGCCGGCGCGCCCTTGCCGAGAAATCCCGGCAGCAGTACGCCGCTAAAAGGCAGAGCGAGGAAGGCAAACAGAAGTTAAAAGAATACCGTGCCCGCGCCAATGCAAAAATGCGCGAGAAACTGCTAAGCGACCCGGAACTCCATGAAGCATTCAAAGAGAAACGGCGGCAGGCTTACCGGGCAGCCTGCGAGAGAAAGAAAGCCGCAGCGGCAGCGGCGTCGACTCCGTGACATTCTCACCCGGTCCTCGCGCGTGCGTGCGCAAGCGCGCACGCGATAATATATATATACGCGCCCGCGCGATAGATATTACTTGATATACGGGTGAGAATGTCGGCACACAAATTTTGGAAAACCGTTAAAAAAGGAGACCGCCATGGAAAGACCAACTACCCTTGCCGCGCCGGAATGTGAGGTGAAGCATTTTTGCCGCGCGAAGTACTACACCACCGCCGAGGGGGAATTGAAACTCGCCCAGGTGCAGCGCTGCGGACGAGCCGCTTTCCGCCTCCCCGGCTTTGAAGAAATCCGCCCGGACGAGTTGAACGCCGTTTTTGACGCCGCCGCCGAGGACGCGCCGGACGAAGAAGGCGACCCCGAAACCCCCGACAGCGGGAACCGCGCCCGGAATCTTCGCGCCGCGAAGATCAACGCTTTCGACAAAATCCTTTGTAACGCCGACCTTGACACCTTCGCCACCTTCACCCTGTCACCGGAAGCGGTGGCAGACCGGGCAGACTGGGGAACCGTGTATCAAGCGCTGCGGAACTGGCTCTCTGATCGCGTCAAACGCCGTGATCTGAAGTACGTTATCTGCCCGGAGCGCCACAAGTCCGGCGACATCCATTTTCACGCCATCATGAACAGCGCCGCCCTGCGGCTCTCCCCCGCCCTTTCCCCTTATACCGGGCTGCCGCTGACAAACAACGGCGACCCGCTTTACAATATTACCGACTGGAAGTACGGCTTCACCTCTGCCGAGCGCATCCAGAGCGCGACCGTTGACCGGGAGAAGGTCGCAAAGTACATCTTCAAATACATGGGCAAGCAGGGCGGGGATGGCATGATCGGCGGGCGCTATGCCCTGATCGGCGGCAAACTGAAAAGCCCGGTCTACCGTTACGCAAACGACCCCACCGCCTTTCTTGCGGGGCAGAACCCCACCTATCAGCGCGCCTATGATAACGAACTCTTCACCTATGAGGAGTGGAACTTCATATGACCGTATCGCAATATCTGCGGGAATGGCTGCGCGCGAAGCAGCCGGAATTGCAGCGCTCCACGTTCGAAGCCTATACCGTCTACCTCGAGAAACAGATCATCCCGTACTTCGACCTCCTCGGCAAGCCCCTTGAGGAACTGCACCCCCTGGACATCCGTGCCTATGTGACCGCCAAGCGCACCGGGGGACGGCTGGACGGAAAACCGGGCGGACTTTCCCCGGTTTCGGTACGAAAGCACCTGAACGTCTTAAAACAGGCTTTTCGGGAAGCCGTCCTGTACGGTGTGCTGCCCGCCTCTCCCGCCGACCCTGTCCGGTTGCCGAAGAGCGGGGCGAACCTTCCCCCGCGGTTTATTTCCCTTGAAGAAGCACGGGACGTGCTGGCAGCGCTCGAAGGGCACCCGCTTTACCCGCTTGTGCTGGTCACGCTGTACTACGGACTCCGCCGCTCGGAGGCAATCGGGCTGCGCTGGTCGGCAGTGAATTTTACCCGCGGCACGCTCACAATCTCGCATACCGTGGTGAAGAACCTTACCATAGAAGCCAAAGACGGCACCAAAACCGCCTCCGGCTTCCGTGTGTTCCCCCTGCTCCCGGAAATTGCCGGGGCGCTCGGCGCCCTGTATGCCCCCGGCGTGCCGCCAAACGGCTATATCTTCGCCCGGTCGGATGGTTCGCCCCTTCGCCCGGACAGTGTGACCCGCGGCTTTCAGCGCGCCCTGCGGCGTGCCGGACTGCCCGGCATGCGGTTTCACGACCTGCGGCACGCCACCGCTACAATCTTATTTGACCGGGGGTGGAGTGTGCCGGATGTGCAGCACTGGCTCGGACACGCTGACATAGAAACCACCATGAATATTTATGTCTCCTACGCAAGAACCCGCCCTTTAGAACTGGGAGGCGCCCTTGCCGGACTGTTTGTGAAGAAAGAAACGTGACCGTTTTTGCCGGAAGGAAGAGAAAACAAAAAAGCCCCGATTCTCCAGTGAGAACCGGGGCTTTTTTGTTGGTCTGAGTGACAAGACTTGAACTTGCGGCCTCTACCACCCCAAGGTAGCGCGCTACCAACTGCGCCACACCCAGATGCGAAAGGAATCTCCCCTAAACGCCTAGATATTATAGCATGGGATTTCGGGAAAGTCAAGAGGTTTTCAAGACTTTTTTTCATTTTTATTCCCTTTTCCCAGCGGAGAAACCCATGCTTTCCCCGGCAAAATGCTTGACAAGCGGGGGGAAAAGGCGTATAATGGACAAGATCATGATTCTTGTTTTGGATAAAGACCGAAAGGATGCTGCCGAATATGAAAAACGAAATTGCACGTTTGCGGGCGCGGTTTGCCGAGGAAAGAAACCACGCCGACACGCCGGACGCGCTGGAAGCGCTGCGCGTTGCCTTTCTCGGCAAAAAAGGTGAAGTCACCAACCTTCTGAAGGGGCTACGCGATGTTGCGCCCGAAGAGAAAAAGGACGTCGGGCAACTGATTAATGCTTTTAAGACCGAGGTGGAGACTGCCATTGCCAAAAAGACGGACGAATTGCGCACCGCCGCACTTGCCGCCGCCGTGAAAAACGCAAAGCACTACAACCCCACTCTGCCGGGCAAGGAGGAACACGGCTCCTACCACCCCATCACACTGGTACAGCGGGAACTGGAGGAAATTTTTGCTTCCATGGGGTTTGCCATTGAAGACTATTCCGAGATCGTCAATGACTATCAGTGTTTTGAATCGCTGAATATTCCGAAATACCACCCGGCACGGGACATGCAGGACACCTTCTACCTGGAAAACGGTCAACTTCTCAAAACGCAGACCTCTGCTGCACAAAACTACATGATGCGCAAGTACGGTGTGCCGCTGCGCGCCATTTTCCCCGGCCGTTGCTTCCGAAATGAAGCGACCGATGCCTGCCACGAAAACACCTTCTTTCAGATGGAAGGGCTGATGATCGATAAGGACATCTCGATCTCCAACCTGATTTATTTTATGAAAACCATGCTCAGCGAGGTGTTCGGCAGACCGATCAACGTTCGCCTGCGCCCGGGTTACTTCCCTTTTACCGAACCGGGATTTGAGTTGGATATCAACTGCCTGATCTGCGGCGGCAAGGGTTGTCCCTCCTGCAAGAACTCCGGCTGGCTTGAACTTTGCCCCTGCGGCATGGTGCACCCGAATGTTTTGCGCGAAGGGGGCGTGGACCCCGAAGAATACACCGGCTTTGCCTTTGGTCTCGGGCTGACCCGCCTTGCCATGATGAAGTACGGCGTGAAGGACATCCGTGATTTCAACAGCGGCAACCTGCGTGCCCTTTCCCAGTTTGAGAGCGAATAAGGAGGAGAGACTATGCTGATTTCGATGAACTGGATCGGAGATTTTGTGGATCTCTCCGGCCTTGACAAAGAAGCCCTGATCCATCGTTTCACCCTCTCTACCGCCGAAGTGGAGGAAGTCTACCATCATGGTATCGACACCCACGGCGTGGTGGTTGCCGAGATTGCATCCGTAGAGAATCACCCGAACTCCGCCAAACTGCACCTGCTGAAAATCAACAACGGTAAGGAACTGGTAGATTGCGTTTGCGGCGCGCCGAACGTGCGGGTCGGCATGCGCGTGGTGTTTGCCACCGAGGGCGGTGCGGTCTGCGGCAAGCCGATCACCCGTGCCACCGTGGCGGGCTACCCTTCCTGCGGGATGTGTTGCTCGGAGGCGGAACTCGGCATCAGCGCCGAGAACAGCGGACTGATGGAGATTACCGACGACATTCCGCTCGGCACCGATATCAAGACCGTTTATGATCTGGAAGACACCGTATTTGAAGTGGATAACAAATCCCTGACCAACCGCCCCGATCTTTGGGGGCACTACGGCATTGCGCGGGAAATTGCAACCCTGGCAGGCAGAGAGTTGCGCCCGGTTCCGGTGGTGGATACCGCCTGCTACGCCGGGCTGCCCGAGGTGCCGATCACCGTTGCCGATGAAAATCTCTGCTACCGTTATACCGGCATCAAGGTAGAGAACATTCAAAAGAATGTCAGCCCGGTCAACCTGCGGATTCGCCTGTTTTACTGCGGCAGCCGTGCCATCAACCTGCTTGCCGACCTGACCAACTATGTAATGATGGAACTTGGGCAGCCGATGCACGCTTTTGATTTGCGCCGTGTTGATGCCGTGGAAATCAAGCGGTTCCCCGCCCCCTTCTCCTTCACCACGCTGGACGGCAACGAACACGAAATCGACCCCGAAACGCTGATGATCTGCTCCCACGGCGCCCCCGTGGCGGTTGCCGGCGTCATGGGCGGTCTGAATTCCGAGATTGAAAACGACACCACTTCCCTGCTTCTCGAAAGTGCGAATTTTGACGGTGTCTCGGTGCGCAAGTCCGAATCCAAACTCGGCATGCGGACGGATGCCAGTATGCGTTACGAAAAGTTCCTTGACCCTGAGATGACGGTGACGGCAAGCGCACGATTCCTTTTCCTGCTCTTTGCCATCGACCCCGGTGCGCGCGTGATTTCGGCGCTGACCGACTGCTATGTTCACCGTTTCCCCACCATCACCCTGCAAATTACCCGTCGCTACATTGACCGGTATACTGGCATCACCATCACGGACGCGGAGATTCTGCGTACGCTGACGGCGCTCGGGTTCCGTGTGGAGCAGGCAGACGACACCTTTACCGTTCAGGTTCCGAGTTGGCGTGCCACGAAGGACGTCACCATCAAAGCCGACCTGATTGAGGAAATCACACGAATCTACGGTTACGACAACTTTGAAATTCAGACCACCCGCAGCCCCCTGCGCCCGGTACGCCGCAGCGTACAGAATGTGGACGACAACCGCGCAAAAGACATCCTGGTTTCTTCTTACGCGCTGCATGAGGTGCACTCTTATATCTGGGATAATCAGGTAAAGAACAAGGCGCTTGGCATTCTGCCGGAAGAAAATGTACGGATTCTGAACGCGGGCACGCCGGAACAGGATACGCTGCGTTCCTCCATGATCCCCACGCTGCTTGCCTTTGCATCGGAAAACCGCGGCTTTGCGGAAGAATACGGTCTGTTTGAGATCGGACGCACCGTGGAGGGGCTAGGTGAGGACGGCAACTGCCGGGAGCGCAAAAAACTCGGCATTGTGCTGTACAGCAAAAAACAGGATGAAGAAGCGCTTTACCTGCGCGCACGGGATATGGTAGTTTCTCTTTGCCGTGAGATCAAACACATCGCACCGGTGTTCACCGCAGGCGAGGGCGTTTGCCACGCATGGCAGCACCCCGTCAACACGGCATCGGTCACGCTCGGGGGGACGAAAATCGGTTTTCTTTCCGCCCTGCACCCGGCCGTTGCCACCAAACTCGACCGCCATGCCGCCTGCGTTGCTGCCGAGGTGGATATGGATACCTTTGCCACCATCCCCGTACACACCCTGCAGTACCGGGAGCCTTCCCGTTTCCCCGGCATGGATATTGACCTGACCGTGGTGACGGACCCCGCTACGCTTGTATTCGCGGAAGTCGAGGAAAAAATCCGTTCTGCCGGCGGCGCGTACCTGGACACCGTGACGGTGACCGACATTTATGAAAGTGAGAGCACTTCCAGCGTAACCTTCCGGCTTTCCTTCTGCTCGAAAGAAAAGACGCTTGCCAAAGCGGAAATTCAGGCGGATGTGGATGCCGTACTTGCCGCGCTTGCCGCGGACGGCATGGTGCTGAAAACGGTATAACGCAAGGAGCCTGCCATGAAAATTCTGATTGCCTCCGACCTGCACGGGGATGCGGCGGGTTGCCGCGCCCTGCTTTCGGCACGGGAGCGCGAGGGAGCGGAGGAGGTCGTGCTGCTCGGCGACCTCCTCTACCACGGGCCGCGCAACGACCTGCCCCCCGCCTATGCGCCGAAAGAAGTCATTTCCCTGCTCTCCTCCCTCTCGCCCGCACCGCTTTGCGTGCGCGGCAACTGTGACGCGGAAGTGGATCAGATGGTTCTTCCCTTCCCGATTCTTGCCGATTACGCCCAGTTCGTATGGGATGGCGTGCGGATCTTTGCCACGCACGGACACCACGCATCGCCCGCGGCGCTGCCCCCTTCCCTGCGGGATGGAGATGTATTTCTTTCCGGGCACACGCACCTGTACACCCTGCGGCGGGAGGAAGTGAGCGGCGTTTATCTTCTGAACCCCGGTTCCCCTTCTCTTCCGAAGGGCGGCAATGTGCCGAGTTACCTGCTGTATGAGAACCGCACCTTTACCCTGAAGGATCTTTCGGGCAACGTGCTCTCCTCCCTTTCGGTATAAAAAATTCCCGGTGATGATATCACCGGGAATTTTTTATACCCGCTCGGCAAGGGAAAGCAGGAGCCTCTCGCTCTTCTCCCACCCGAGGCAGGGGTCGGTAATCGAACAGCCGAACCTGCCGCCGCCCACCGGCTGATTGCCATCCAAGAGGTAGCTCTCGATCATCAACCCGCGCAGAATCCGGCGCACATCGGCACTTTGTTCCCGGCTTTTCAGGACATCAAAAACCACCTCCGCCTGCTTTTCGCAGCGTTTACCGGAATTGGCGTGGTTCGCATCCACAATCACGGCAGGATTGGCAAGCTGCAGCGAGGCAAACAGTTCTCCCACCCGCAAAAGGTCGGAAAGACCGTAGTTCGGCATCATGGTTCCCGCCCCATCGGTATAGCCGCGCAAAATCGCGTGGGAGAGCGGGTTACCGCTGCTCTCTACCTCCCAACCGCGGTAGATAAAGCGGTGCGGGTGGCGCGCTGCCACAATGGCGTTCATCATCACCGAAAGGTCGCCGCCGGTCGGGTTTTTCATACCGACGGGAACCGACAACCCGCTGGCAGTCAGGCGGTGCTGCTGATTCTCAACCGACCGTGCGCCAACGGCAGTGTAGGAGAGCAGATCGTTGAGGTATCGGTATTCTTCGGGATAAAGCATTTCATCCGCGCCACTGAGCCCGGTTTCCCGCAAAACGCGCATATGCAGTTCCCGCATGGCGACAAGACCGCGGAACAAATCCGGCGCGCCGGCAGGGTCGGGCTGGTGAAGAAGCCCTTTGTATCCGTCCGCCGCGGTGCGCGGTTTACCCGTATAAACGCGCGGAATGAGCAGCAGTTTCTCCTTTACCCGCTCAGCAAGCGTGGCAAGTCGGGAAACATACGCCAGCACGCTGTCCTCCGCATCTGCCGAGCAGGGACCGATCACCACGAGCAGCCGCGCGTCCTCCCCGCGCAGAATCGCGGCAATCTCCCCGTCCCGCCGCTTTTTGTTTTCTTTCATTTTCTGCGTCAGCGGGTACATCTCTTTCACTTCCTTTGGGATGGGAAGTTTCCGCAAAAACCGCATATTTTCCACAAAGTCACCTCATTCCGTTTCTTCCGTCACGGCACCGAGCGCCCGCAGGCGCGAAAAAAAGTCGGGCATACTCTTCTCTACCGCCTCTGCCCCCGTAAGAGTACCGCCCACCAGGCAAAGCAGCACCCCAAGCGCCATGGCAACCCGGTGGTCGCCGTGCGAGGCAAGCGGCACCGACGGCGCCCGCGCGCCGCCGGTAACGAAGATTGCGTTTTCCTCCACTGTCACAAAGCAGCCGCATTTTTGCAGTTCCTCTGCCATGCTGCGGGCGCGGTCACTCTCTTTATACGCCAGCCGTCGGGTGCCGCGCAGTCTGCCCCCGTGGGTCAGCGCGGCAACCACCAGTAAAATGGGGGCAAGATCCGGGCAGTTCTGCACATCCAGCACCGCGCCGGGAGAACGCAGTGCCGCCAAGTAATTCTCCGCCACCGCGTCGCCCTGCAAGCCGGATTCATCGTTCCCCACTACCGTAACCTCCTGCCCGAGCGCCCGCAGGGCAAGAAAGTTGGCGGCACCCGAGGCATCTCCCGGCACCGTCACATCGGCAGGGGTATAGCGCTGCGCGCCGGGAATCCGGTATCCGTCCGCCGTCCGGCAGACCGAAACGCCGAATGCGGAAAGCACCGCCTCGGTCATGTGCAGATAAGGAACGCTTTCCACCGGCGGCAGAAGATGCAGAACGCTATCCCCCGGAAGCAGCGGCAGGGCAAACAGCAACCCGCTGGCAAACTGGCTGCTGATATTCCCGGGGATGGTGTAATCCCCTGCCGAAAGACACCCCGCGACCCGGATGCCACCCGCCCCGGCGGCATACAGAAAGCCGCGCTCCCGGCAGACCGTTTCATACACCCCCATCGGGCGGGCAAGAAGGGTGGGTGCCGCTTCCAGACAACGTTCTTTGCCGTCCAGAAGGCAAAGCGGAAGCAAAAATCGCAGGGTGCTGCCGCTTTCCCCACAGAAAAGCGGCGCGCCCGCAGCAAAGGGCGGAACGCCGCGCGCCACGCGCACGGCATTCCCTGTCCGCTCCCAGGATACGCCGAGTGCCGAAAGCGCGCGCAGCGTGGCAAGAACATCCGCCCCCTGCGGCAGATGATACACGCACCCGCCTTCCCCAGCCAGTGCCGCCGCGATCAGGGCGCGGTGCGCCACGCTTTTGGAAGAGGGCACGGTAACCGTGCCGTGCAGGCGGGACGGTTGGATGGTCAGATTCATCGGCAAGCCTCCCGGAATTCCGCGGCAATCGCCGCACCCGTGCCGGCAACATTCCCTTCCCGCACCGGCACACAGGCATCCGCTGCGGCGCGGTAAAGAGGGAGCCGCCGTTCATATAAGCGCAGAATATCCGCGCGTGTTGCCGAGAGCGGGCGGGAGGCATCACAGGGGAGTGCCGCCACGTCCCGCGCAAGGAAATAAAGCCGACCCGTGCGCCGCAGCGCCGTAACATTTTCCACGCGCAGCACGCTGCCGCCGCCGCAGGCAATGACCGCCCCTTCCGCAAGGGAGGAGACCCGCGCGATCGCGCGGGTCTCCCGCGCGCGGAAGCCGTTTTCCCCTTCCATGGCAAAGATGGCGGGAATCGACCTTCCCGCCTCCCGTACAATCTCCTCATCCGTGTCGAAGAACGGACGCCCGAGCCGGGTGGCAAGGGTGCGCCCGACAGTGGTCTTTCCTGCACCGGGCATTCCGATCAGAACGATGTTTTCTTTGCTTTGCAACAGCGCGCAGTACACCGTGTCCGCATCCTTTTCCCGCATTGGGGCGCCGAAAAGTTCGGCGGCGCGAAGTGCCTGCGCCACCAGCATATAAAGCCCCCCGGCAGCGGGAATGCCCCGCTCCCGCGCCGCCAGCACCAGGGAGGTACGCAGGGGGTGGTAGATCACGTCAATCACACCGCGAAGGCAGGGGAACCCGTCAAGCGAAAGCGGCATCTCCTGCTCGTGCGGAAACATGCCGACGGGGGTCGTGTTGAGGATGACCGTAGTATCGCTCTGCGCCGCTGCCGCTGCGTAGGTCAGGGCACCGTCTTTGCCCGTACGGCTGACCATACGGATTTCCCGTGCCCCTGCCGCCTGTGCAACGGCAAATGCGGTATGCGCCGTACC
>CAKSLR010000018.1 GCA_934467435.1 uncultured Eubacteriales bacterium
TTTACCGGGAAAACGCCTGATTTCCGCGCCGGGGAGGCGAATATGCGGCAAAACGGTCGGAGCGGGAACAAAAGCAGACATATATTCTTTTTTGGCGTATTATTTCTTGGCAGCTCCAATGTGCTGGTGAAGATTATCGGTTTGCTTTTCAAAATTCCCATGTCATATGCCCTCGGTGACGAGGGCATGGGGTATTTCAATTCCGCCTACCAGATTTATACCTGGCTGTATATGCTTTCCACCGCCGGGCTCCCCGTTGCGGTTTCCATTCTGATTGCCGCTGCCCGGGCAAAGGGGGATGCCCTCCGCGTGCGGCGTATTTTGGGCGTGACAAAGGTTACGTTTGTCATCCTCGGCGCCGCCGGTACGGCTGCCATGATGCTGTTTGCCGATGGGTTTGCTGCCGCCATCGGAACGCCGAATGCCGGTCCCGCCATCTTTGCCATTGCGCCGACCCTCTTTTTTATCTGTATCTCCAGCATCATGCGCGGCTATTTTCAGGGATATCGCTATATGGCGCCGCCTGCGGTTTCGCAGGTGCTGGAAGCGCTCGGAAAACTGCTGATCGGGGTGTTGCTTGCCTTTCGCGCCGTGCGGCTCGGGTATTCGCTCCCCTATATCGCGGCTTATGCCGTGGCAGGTCTTGCCGTGGGGGAAGCCGCCGGAATGTTTTATCTGATGGCAGCCAAATGGCTATATGAAAAAAAGAACCGCTTTGCCGTATCGCCGGCGGCAGAGGTAGCCCCGGTTGCCTCCGGCACTGCGGTTTTCGGCGAACTTTTACGAATTGCACTGCCGATTACGGCGGGGGCGTCGGTTATGAGTCTGACGGGGCTGTTAGATCTGGTGCTGGTGCAGCGCCGCCTGCAGACCATCGGCTATACCGTCGGCGCGGCAACGGCGTTTTACGGCAATTATACCACCCTGGTGGTGCCGATGTTCAATCTGCCGCCGGCGCTGATTTATCCGCTGACAACCGCGCTGACGCCCGCACTCTCCGCCGCCGTTGCGGGGGGAAACCGCGTAGCCGCCGAAAAACAGACACAGACGGTGATGCGCCTTTCTTCGCTGATTGCGCTGCCTGCCGCGCTGGGGATGGCGGTTTTCAGCCGCCCGATCCTTTCGCTTTTCTTCCGCTCGGATATGGTAGAGCGGGCGGCACCGCTTCTTTCCTGTCTTGCACCTGCAGTCTTTTTCCTTTCGTTGCTGACGGTGACCAACGCCGTTTTGCAGGCAAACGGAATGGCAGCGCGACCGATGATTGCCATGCTCGTCGGCGGTGCCGTCAAATTAGTGTCCAGTTATGTGCTGCTCGGGATTCCCGCCGTCGGTGTGGCGGGGGTGCCGCTCAGCACGTTGCTTTGCTATTTTTGCGCGTTGACAGTGAATCTGTCAGCGCTGGCGCGGTATGTCGGGGTATTTCCGTCCCCCGGCGGCGTGTTCTTCCGTCCGCTCCTTTCCTCGGTACTTTCGGTGGGGGCGGCACTCGGCTTTTATGTGCTGCTCGGCGGGGATCACGGCGGAAAACTGCTGATTTTAACGACGATTCTGGTGGCAACCGTGTTCTACACCGCGGCGGTCTTTCTGACGCGTGCGGTCACGCCGGATGACCTTTCTCTTCTGCCGGGAGGCAGACATGTGGCAGACCGCTTGCGTGCGTTTTCATTTTCAAGGAGGCTTTATGAACGAAAAAAACGAAAATTTTCGGATGACGGAACATCACACCTTTGAAGATATCTGCACGCTGGTGCGGATTCTGCGCGCTCCGGACGGATGCCCGTGGGATCGTGCACAGACCCACGCCTCCATTCGGAAGAATCTCCTGGAAGAGGCATACGAGGTAGCTGACGCCATCGACCACGATTCCCCTGCCATGCTGCGGGAGGAACTGGGGGATTTCCTGTTCCAGGCGGCGTTCCATCTGGTGCTGGAGGAAGAGAAGGGGAACTTTACCGCCGCCGATGCCGTGTCGGATCTGTGTGAAAAGATGATACACCGTCACCCGCATGTGTTCGGGGAAACGGGAGATGTGCCCGACTGGCAGACGCTCAAGGAGCAGGAGAAGGCGCAGACTGGCACGACAGAGACCATGCGTGCCATTCCGCGGACACTTCCGGCGCTGATGTATGCGGCAAAATTGCTTTCCTGCGCCCGTCACGCCGGCTTTGTGTATGAACGGCTGGAGGACGAGCGGGATAAGGTGGTGGAGGAGTGGAACGAATTCCACGCCGCACCGCCGGAGATGAAGCAGGAGGAGTTCGGCGATCTGCTGCTTGCCCTGGTTTCATATGGAAAATCCTGTGGCATTGATGCCGAGGAAGCGCTGACCCTTGTCTCGGAAAAGTTCCTTTCCCGCTTTGCGGAAATGGAGGCAATGCTCTGTGCCGACGGGGGAAAATTAGCACAATATACAAAGAAAGACCTACTTTCAGCATGGCGAAACGCCAAAGAACGGGTAAATTATACAAAAATTGAAAAAACAGCGGAAAACGCTTGATATTTCTTGACAAATATGCTATACTAGTGGCAGTGAACGGTGGTTTTACCGCGTTTTCCATATTTTATAAACAGAAAGGATTTCAACTATGAACAAGACGGATTTGATCGAGAAAGTTGCAAAAGAAAATGAACTGACCAAAAAGGCTGCTGAGGCTGTTGTCAACACGGTTTTTGAGGCGATTGCCGCTGCGCTTGAGGGCGGTGAAGAAGTTCAGGTATTCGGTTTCGGTAAGTTTGAAGTAAACGAGAGAGCGGCAAGAGAAGGTCGCAACCCCGCTACCGGCGCTAAGATTCAGATTGCCGCTTCCAAGTATCCCGCATTCTCAGCCAGCAAGGCACTGAAGGATCGCATTAACGGCTGAGTTCGCCATGCGGTTGGATAAGTACCTGAAAGTCGCTCGGATCATCAAGCGGCGTACGGTTGCCAATGAGGCGTGTGACGCGGCGCATGTTTCGGTAAACGGCAAGCCGGCAAAGGCATCTTATGATGTGCGTGTCGGTGATATCATTGAGGTGGGGTTCGGCAGCCGGGTGATGCGCGTGCGCGTGACCGATGTCAAGGACAGCACCAAAAAAGCCGATGCGGCGGAAATGTACGAAGTGTTACCCTGATGTTTTCATAGAATACGGCGTCTTTGCATACAATGCAGTAACATTGTATGGGAGGCGCTGTATGAATTTTATGCCTGAAGTGAAAGAAAAGCAGAACCTGCTTCTCTGTGACCGTGCCCATCTGGAGGTCAATGCGGTCCGTGACGTCGTCAGTTTTGACGATCGGACGGTGCTGCTTTCCACGGCTTACGGAAACATGACAGTGGAAGGGGAGTCACTGCATATCACGCGCCTGGATCTCGAAAAAGGAGAGATGGCGCTGGACGGCAATATCAGCGCCGTGTATTACTCCGAGCAGAAGAGTGCGGAAAAGGGCGGTTTCTTTTCCCGCATCCTGCGGTAACGCCGATGGAAGTATCGGTTCTTGCCCAACTGCGGTCGGTGGTTGCCGCGGTGGGGTTTGGCATTTTCCTCGGGTTGCTTTATGATGTAGGGCGGATTCTCTTCGTCTTTTTCGGATGGGAGGGCAGCGGGCAGGTGCCGACCTGCCTGCGGCATTTTTCTTTCCCGCTGCTTTCGGCGGGAACGCTTTGCCGGGAAACGAAAAAGGGAACGCGACGTGTACGGAATGCGGCGATTTTTCTGCGGGATGTTGGTTTCATGTTGGTGGTCGGCATCCTGTTTTCAGTATTTGTTTATTGGCAGAATGATGGTATCTTCCGCTGGTACCTGCTTTTCGGCACCGGGCTCGGTTTTGCCGCTTATGCCGCAACCATCGGTCGGCTGGTCCTCTTTTCCTCCGCTACCATTGCCTTTTTTCTTCATGTATTGGCGGCGTATCTGTTTCTCTTTGTCCGGGTGCCCGCCCTTTGGTTGTTCCGTGCGGTGCGGCGGGGGCTTTTTTGTGTGTTCCGCTTCCTTTATCGTTCTCTTCAGCGGGGGTGGCTGGTTTTCTATTCCCCCCACGCCAAGGCGGCGCGTCTTTCTGCCATCAATGCTTTTGGGGCGGCGGCGGATGCGGGCAATGCCTGATGAAAAAAATAAAAATATGGGCAAAACCTCTTGCAATGAATCAGAATCTGTGTTATACTAAAGAAAATTGCATACAACTTATCAAGAGTGGCGGAGGGACTGGCCCTGTGAAGCCCGGCAACCTGTCGTGTGACAAGGTGCCAATTCCCGATAGATGAGATGTTTTCGCCTCGGGAGGGTTTGTGCCTTTCCGAGACTTTTTTGTGTTCGTTGTAAGAAAGAAAAGGAGAGAGAAATGAAAAAACTGTTTACATCCGAATCGGTAACCGAAGGGCATCCCGATAAAATGTGCGACAAGATCTCGGACGCGATTTTGGACGAGATGCTGCGCCATGACCCGGATTCCCGCGTGGCATGCGAGACTTTTGCCACCACCGGCATTATTATGGTGATGGGGGAGATTACGACGCAGGCGTATGTGGATATTCCCGGCATCGTTCGCCGCACGGTGGAGGAGATCGGTTATGACCGCGCCAAATACGGGTTTGATTGCCATACCTGCGCGGTGCTCAATTCCATTCATGAACAGTCTCCCGATATTGCGCTCGGCGTAGATCACTGCGCAGAGGCAAAGCGGGGCGAGATGCAGGATGATCTGGATATCGGCGCCGGTGACCAGGGGCTCATGTTCGGCTATGCCTGTGATGAAACCGAGGAGAAAATGCCGCTTCCGATCTCGCTTGCGCATCGCCTTGCCCGGCGCCTGACTGAAGTGCGCAAAAGCGGAATCCTGCCGTACCTGCGTCCCGACGGAAAAACACAGGTTACGGTGGAATATAACGGGGACGAGCCGGTGCGGGTCGATACCGTAGTTGTCTCTTCACAGCACAGTGAGGACGTGGGGCTGGAAACCATTCGTGCCGACATCATAAAAGAAGTCATTGAAAAAACCATTCCCGCCGCATTGCTCGATGCGGATACCAAGATTTATGTCAACCCGACCGGGCGCTTTGTGATCGGGGGTCCGATGGGCGATACCGGTCTGACCGGCAGAAAAATCATTGTGGATACCTATGGTGGCTATGCTCGTCACGGCGGTGGCGCTTTCTCGGGTAAGGACCCGACGAAGGTAGATCGCTCCGCCTGCTACGCGGCGCGGTATGTGGCTAAGAATATTGTGGCGGCGGGGCTTGCCCGCCGGTGCGAAGTACAGCTTGCCTATGCCATCGGCGTTGCCAAACCCGTATCGGTGCGGGTCGATACGTTCGGCACCTCGCAGGTGTCGGAAGAACGGCTTGCGGACGTGGTGAACCGGTTGGTGGATCTGCGTCCTGCCGCCATCATCCGCCGCTTTGATCTGCGGCGCCCGATTTATGCCCCCCTTGCCGCTTATGGGCATATGGGGCGGGAAGATCTCGGCGTGGGTTGGGAAAAGACCGACCTTGTTCCCGCGTTGCTTGCCGCCCTCACCTGACACCGCATACCCCCTGCCTGCATATGCTGAAATATCAGATAAAGGGGGGTAAAATCATGCCTTTTACATGGATTGCCGAGGTTTTGGTCTGCATTTTTGCCGTTTTCGGGTTATACGGCATCATCTGCCGTCTGCTTTCGTTCTGCTGCGAGAAAGAGCATCTCAGCATCGCGTTGCATATGACGGCGGAAGAGGATGGCGGTGCCCGGCTGCTGGAAGGAATCCGCCACGCGCAGTATATGACCGAGGCGCAGAATTTTCATATGCAGCCGCCGGTGATATTGCTGGATGTGGCACCGTCCGAGGAAGTTCTGGCATTGCTGCGCGCGTGTCAGTATGAGGTTTATCAAAAACAGGGAGGAGAGGAGGAGATCTGAATGGAAGCCAGGCAGGAGAGCATCGGCGGCACCGTAGAGGACATTGTGTACCGCAATGCGGCGAATGATTATACGGTGCTGGAGATGACGGCGGATGACGGTACGGAGCTGACGGCGGTCGGTGTGATGCCGTATGTGGCAGAAGGGGAAGAACTCGTTTTGTACGGGAACTTTACCAATCACCCGACCTACGGCAGACAGTTTTCCGTTGCGACGTATGAAAAACGGCTGCCCTCCGATGTGCATGCCATTTTGCGCTACCTTTCCTCCGGCGCGGTGAAGGGCATCGGCCCTTCCACCGCCGCAAAGATCGTGAATCGCTACGGAACGGAAAGTTTTGACGTGATTGAAAATCACCCCGAGTGGCTTGCGGATATTCCGGGCATTTCGCGGAAAAAGGCGGCGGCAATCAGCGCCGCCTTCCGTGAGCAAAGCGGCGTGCGTTCGGTGATGATGTTTTGCCGCGATTTCTTCGGTGCTGCCACTTCCACAAAGGTCTATCGGCGCTTCGGCGCGGGGGCGGTGGGAATGATTCAGAAAAATCCCTATTGCCTGTGCGATGGAACATTGGGCGTGGGGTTTGAGAAGGCGGATGAGATTGCTGCGGCGCTGGGGATGGACAAGTTCTCCTTTGTCCGGCTGGAGAGCGGGCTGCGGTACCTTTTGCGGACCCATGCTGCTGCAAACGGGCATGTTTGCCTCCCGCAGGCACAACTCCTCTCCGAGGCGGAACGGCAACTGGGCGCGCCGGCGGAACTGCTGCGCACGACTCTGGATGCCTGCCGAAAGAACGGAACCCTGGTCGCTTATCCGAACGCGGAAGATCGGGAAAATCCTTTTATTTTTATGGATGAAAATGCATCTGCCGAACAATATGTCGCGGAAAGATTGCTGGCGCTGGACCGTTTTTCCACCGCTTACAGTACCACGGATATTGATCTTTTGTTGGCGGAGGCAGAGGAAGCGCAGGGCATCCGCTTTGCCGACTTGCAGCGGCAAGCCATCTTTTCGGCGCTTGGCGGAGGCGTGCTGATTGTGACGGGAGGACCCGGAACGGGAAAAACGACAGTGGTGCAGGCGCTGCTGCGGATCTTTGAGCGCCTCGGCAACCATGTGGCGCTCGCCGCTCCGACCGGGCGCGCGGCAAAACGGATGTCGGAGGCAAGCGGGTGCGAAGCTAAAACCGTCCATCGGATGCTGGAGATGGAGCGTACGGAAGACGAGGGAGAGGGAACCGTGCGTTTTAACCGCAACGCCACCAATCCTCTGGATGAAGATGTGGTCATTGTGGATGAGATGTCCATGATGGATCTGCCCCTGATGCAGGGGCTTTTGCGGGCGATGCGGAATGGCACCCGCCTGATTCTGATCGGGGATGCCGACCAGCTTCCTTCGGTCGGCATGGGGAATGTGCTGTGCGATCTGATTCAGTCGGCGTGTTTTCACACCGTACGCCTGACGGAAATTTTCCGCCAATCGCAAAAAAGCCTGATTGTGACCAATGCCCATCGCGTCAACGAGGGCGAGATGCCTCGCCTGGATGTAACCGACAGTGACTTTTTCTTCGTTGAACGCCGCGCGGACGCTCAGGTTGCCGGCACGGTACTTTCTCTTCTCCGTGACCGGTTGCCGCGCGCTTACGGCGAAGGAATCCGGGATAAGATTCAGGTCATAACGCCGTCAAAGAAAGGCAGCGCCGGCACGGAATATCTGAACCGCATTCTGCAGGAGGCACTGAATCCACCACAGAAAGGTCGCACGGAACTGCGGGTGGGGAATCACGTGTTCCGGGAAGGTGACCGCGTGATGCAGGTAAAAAACAATTACGATATTCCGTGGGAGAAAAACGGCGTCAGCGGCAGCGGAATCTTCAACGGAGATATCGGCGTCATTGAAGAAATGGACGCGGAGGAAGAATGCCTGCGGATCCGCTATGACGACCGTCTTGCTACCTATGACTATACGCTGGCAGAGGAACTGGAGCACGCTTACGCCATTACCGTACATAAAAGTCAGGGGTGCGAGTATCCGGTGGTCATTCTGCCGGTTTACACCTGCGCCCCGCAACTTCTGACACGGAACATGATTTATACCGCCGTGACGCGGGCAAGAGAAATGGTGGTGCTGGTTGGGAACCGGGATGTGGTCAAACGTATGGTGGATAACAACCGGCATGACCGCCGTTTTACCTGCCTCCCGGTGCGTTTAAAGGAATCTGCTCATGGATAATACGCTGATTCTGAAAGCAAAGCATGCCGCCACAACGCTTTTGCGGTTGCTTTATGTTCCGAAATGCGCTGCCTGCGGGGCAAGGCTGTCTCTTCGGGAAGCAGAGCAGGGCGTTTTGTGTCCGCTCTGCTTCCTTCGCTATGAAAACGAAAAAGATGCCACCTGCCCGGTTTGCGCTGCCCGGCTGTCTTCCTGTACCTGCCTTGCGCCGGGCATGCCGAAAACCGCGGCGCGGAAGATGGTTAAGCTCGTGCGTTACCGCCCGCGGGAGGACGAAACTTCGGCACGGATGTTCTATACGCTGAAACATAAGAATCTGGTTGATTTGCAACGGTTCTTTGCAGGAGAGTTGGCGGCGCCGCTTGCCAAAATTCTTCCGTGCAAACGGGAGGAATATCTTGTGACCTACCCGCCGCGCAGCCGATCCTCCTACCGGCGGGATGGGTTTGACCATTCCGCAGCACTCGGGCGGGAACTTGCCGCAAAACTCGGGGTCGCCTTTCTTCCGACTCTTTCCCGCGGCAATACCGGTGTGCAGAAGAAACTTTCCCGCACCGCACGTCTGCAAGCGGCAGCGGAAAGTTATGCACTGCGGCCGAGCGTGGATCTGCACGGCAAACATGTCATTCTGGTAGATGATATTGCCACCACCGGCGCTACCCTTACCGCCGCCTGTCGCCTTTTGCGGCGCGCCGGTGCGAAAGAAGTGATTTTTGCCGTGCTGGCAATTACGCCGGCGGCGTTTTCGGGGGCAGGGCGTGGGTAAATCCAAGAAAAATCAAAAAAATCGTTGCAATTTCCTTTATGGTATAGTATAATAAAATTTGATCATTATTGCAAAAAACACGCATCCACGGACGGGGGCGTGTTCGATGCTGTCCTGAGGGGAAACATCATGCATAAAGAAATCGGAATTGACCTGGGAAGTGCCAATATCCTCGTCAGTACCGCAGAGGAAGGAATCATTGCCAAAGAGGCGGCTGTGGCTGCCATCGACCGGGAAAGCAACCGCCTGCAGGCAATCGGCGCGGCGGCGGAACAGTGTGCGCAGGAAACGGCGAAGAGCGTGGTTCTCGTGCGACCGCTGCGGTCAGGGATCCTTGCAGATGCAGAGGCAACGCGTGCCATGCTGTTGCACGCAATTCGTGAAACCTGCGGAAATCTGGTGATCAAACCCCGCGTTCTGATCGGGGTTCCTTTTGATCTGACCGAAGAAGGGGAGACACTGCTCGAATGGACGGCGGCGCGTGCCGGCGCCCGTGAAACCTTTTTTGTTTATACGCCGATCGCTGCCATGGTGGGGCTCGGGCTCTTGTCGGACAGCGCTGTGCTGATTGCGGACATCGGTGCCTCCCAGACCAATCTCATGCTCTCTGGTGGCGGAAAGGTTCTTTACAAAAAGACCATCAAAGTCGGCGGGGATGCCTTTGATAACGCGATCTCGGCATATCTCCTTGAAAAGTATCAGATGAAAATCAATGCCCGTTCGGCAGAAACCATCAAACTTCGCATCGGCACGGTTTGGATCAACCGGGAAGAGCGGATGATCGATGTAAAGGGAAAACATGCCGGAGACGGGAAGGCGGTCACGGTACACCTTTCCTCCCGCGAGATGTTTGATGCGTTTGAAGAACCCATGGCGCAACTCATCGCCGCATTCTGCGATGCCATTGCCGCCATTCCTTCCGCGTATGTGGGGGAAGTATTCCACCGGGGGATTCTGCTTTGCGGCGGTGCATGTCAACTCGACGGACTGGATAAAATGATATCCGGTGTGACCGGGGTCAATACCCGGGTGGTGGAACGCCCGGATGAGGTGGTGGCAGATGGTCTCGCCAAAATTCTTGCCGATTTGCCAACCGCGATGAAGAACGAAAAAATCAATGTTTCCGCACTTTGTATGCGGGCAGATTGGAGATAACCCATGCGAGAGAAGTTGTATATTCGCATTCTTTGCTTCGTGCTGGCGGCACTGATGATCGGTGCCTCTGCCTATTACATAATCTATTTTGCGACGCTTGCCTAAGAGGAAAGGAACGGTTTCATGAATCAGGAAAACTACACGCTGCTCTGCGACTACTATGAACTTACCATGGCGAACGGTTACTTCGCCCTCGGCAGGCAAAATGAGATCGCGTATTTCGATGTCTTTTTTCGCACCATTCCCGATGGGGGCGGTTTTGCCATTTTCGCGGGGTTAGAGCAGATTGTATCTTATGTGCGCAACCTGCGCTTTACCGAGGAAGATATCCGTTTTCTGCGCGGTAAGGGTATTTTCAGCGAGGATTTTCTCAATTATCTGCGCAATTTTCATTTCAGCGGCGATATTTATGCCGTGCGGGAAGGAACACCGATTTTCCCCGGTGAGCCGATTCTGACCGTCCGCGCTCCTGCCATCGAAGCGCAGATCATCGAAACCTTTGTTCTTCTGACCGTGAATCTGCAGTCGCTGGTTGCCACAAAAGCCAATCGCATCGTACGCGCAGCGGAAGGGCGCCCGGTTGCCGAGTTTGGTTCCCGCCGCGCGCAGGGGGCGCAAGGGGCAATTCTCGGTGCGCGCGCCGCGTATATTGGCGGTTGCAGCAGTACCGCCTGCACCATCAGTGACCGGGATTATCATATTCCCGCCTCCGGTACCATGGCGCATTCCTGGGTGCAGATGTTTGAGGATGAATACACCGCTTTTTCTGCCTACTGCAAACTTTATCCGAACAACGCGACGCTGTTGGTAGATACCTACAACGTGCTGGAAAGCGGGGTGCCGAATGCAATCCGCGTCTTCCGTGAACAGGGCATTACCCATGGCGGGATCCGTATTGATTCCGGAGACATAGCCTACCTTTCCAAAAAGGCACGCAAAATGCTGGATGAAGCCGGGCTGCCCGACTGTAAGATCATTGCCAGCAATTCGCTTGACGAATTTCTGATTCGTGACCTCATCTCGCAGGGGGCGCGTGTCGATGCCTTCGGCGTCGGGGAACGTCTCATTACCGCCAAGAGCGACCCTGTGTTCGGTTGCGTGTACAAACTGGCGGCGGTGGAAGATGAACTCGGTAATATCATTCCGAAGATCAAGATCAGCGAGAATACCGAAAAGATTACAAATCCGTCCTTCAAAAAAGTTTACCGTATCATTGACAGGGCAAGCGGACAGCCGATTGCCGACTATATCACCATGGCAGATGAGGAGATTGACGAGAGCCAGCCGCTTGAACTCTTTGATCCGATCAGTACCTGGAAAAAGAAAACCGTAACCGATTACATCGCACGCCCCCTGTATGAAACGATTTTCCGCGATGGGGTGTGCGTGTATGATCTGCCCGATATCGACGAGGTTAAATCTTATTGCGCGGGGGAGGTTGCTTTGCTATGGGATGAGGTCAAGCGCTTTGAGAATCCGCATCGTTACTACGTAGATCTTTCGCCCGCACTTTGGAAACTGCGTCACAGAATGCTCGAACATGAGGGGAAGTTAGATGTTTAACCGAATCGGCGGCAAAGGCTTTTTCTGTTTGTTTTTGATTGTTGTCCTTTTTCTTGTGCTTCTTCTCGCGGCGTGCAGCGGGGAGGATGCCGGCACGTGGATTCCCGGCGGTAACATTGTGCATGACACCAGCCACCGGCAGGATTCCGTAACCACGGCAGGTTCCGGTGCAACGGTGACCACAAAAAGACCCTATATCGGTACGCGCGATCCGGTTTTGTTGCCGGGTCTGCCGACGAATGAATAACCCGAATTCCGGCGGCGCCCAGGCGTCGCCGGAAAACTTTTTGCATTTCTTTGTAAAAGCCCTTGACAAATACACATGAACGTGCTATCATATGATTGTAAATTCAAATGAACGGAGGCTCAAATGAACAAGACACATGACCACACAGCGCTTCTCGGTATGGTACAGCGCGAATTGCCGAAGGACGATCAGTTATGCGATCTCGCAGATCTTTTCCGCGTGTTCGGTGATACCACGCGCATCCGCATTCTGTACGCACTTTTTGAGTCGGAACTTTGCGTATGCGCCATCTCAGAACTGCTCGGCATGACGCAGTCGGCCATATCCCATCAGTTGGCGGTTTTGAAACAAGCCAACCTGGTGGCGTGCCGTCGGGAAGGGAAAACCATTTATTATTTTCTTGCCGATGACCATGTCCGCACGCTGATCCGTCAGGGCTTTGAACATTTGACCGAAGAAAGGGAGAAAAAGAAATGAAACAATCTTGGCAACTGGAAGATTTGGACTGCGCACATTGCGCCATGAAAATGCAGGAGGCGATTGAGAAAATTGAGGGCGTGGAATCTGCCAGTGTGAATTTTCTTTCGGCGCGCCTGACCATCGAGGCACCGGAAGAGAAGATGGCTGCCATTATTCGCGAGGCAGTGAAGGTGTGCCATAAAATCGAGCCGGACTGCCGTATCCTTGTGTGAGGTGAAATTTTATGACACGTCGGCACAAACGTACCCTGATTCGGATCCTGGCGGCGGCGGTGCTGACCGTTGCGGCGGCGGTTCTTCACCGTTGCGGTGTCATCTCGGGGTTGGCAGCACCGTTTGACACGATTCTTCTTTATGTTTTGTATCTGATTCCTTACGGCATCGTCGGTTATGATGTCATTATCGGCGCCGTTAAGAACTTATTCAGCGGCAGATTGTTGGACGAACGTTTTCTGATGATGATTGCCACGGTCGGTGCCTTTGCCCTCGGCGAAAATCTGGAGGCGGTCGCCGTCATGCTCCTGTATCAGATCGGGGAGTTGTTTCAGAGCATTGCGGTCGGAAAAAGCCGGCGGAATATTGCTTCCCTCATGGACATCCGTCCGGATACGGCATCGGTCCTGCGGGACGGTGCTTATGTAACGGTTTCACCTGAAGAAGTGGCGGTCGGGGAACTCTTCCGTGTCCTGCCTGGTGAGAAAATTCCGCTTGACGGTTGTATTGTGGAAGGCGAGAGCGCCATGAATACTGCCGCCCTGACCGGTGAAAGTCTGCCGCAGCCTGTCGGCATCGGCAGCAAGGTTGTCAGCGGTGCGGTGAACCTGCAAGGGGTGATCACCGTGCGTGCGGAAAGCGAGTACCAAAACAGTACGGTGGCGCGTGTGCTGAACCTGGTAGAGAACGCCTCCGAGCGCAAAGCGCACATTGAAGGCTTTATCACCCGGTTTGCGCACTGGTACACGCCCTCTGTTGTGGTCGGCGCCATTCTGCTTGCGTTTATTCCTCCGATTTTTGTCGGCGATATCACGGAGTGGATCGGGCGTGCGCTGGTGTTCCTTGTTGTTTCCTGTCCTTGTGCCCTGGTGATTTCTGTGCCGCTTTCGTTTTTCGGCGGAATCGGCGGCGCTTCCCGGCGCGGAATTTTAATCAAAGGGGCAGAGTATATCGAGGTGCTTTCGCATCTGGATACCATGGTGTTTGATAAGACCGGCACGCTCACTCGCGGGGAGTTCTGCGTGGCGGGGGTGTACCCCGAAAACGGGGAGAAAAAAGAACTTCTCTCCCTGGCAGCCGCGGTGGAGCGGAATTCCCGCCATCCGCTGGCAGCCGCCGTGGTCGCTGCCGTGCAGGATGATGCCGTTTTGCCGGCGGAAAATGTACAGGAATACGCCGGCGAGGGAATTGCCGCTATGGTGAACGGCAGGGAGGTTGCCGTTGGTAACGATAAACTCATGCGCCGCTTCGGTGTGACGTTCCGGACGCCGGAGGCAGGTATCGGAACGCTGCTTTATGTGGCGGCGGACGGTACTTTTCTCGGTGCGCTTTGTCTTGCCGATGAGATCAAACCCGAATGTAAGGCGGCACTTGCCGACCTGAAAAAATGCGGGGTGCGCCGCACCGTCATGTTGACGGGTGACCGCCGCGCCATCGGGGAAGCGGTTGGAAGAGAAATCGGCGTGGATGAAACACATTGTGAACTTCTGCCGGATGATAAAGTAGGAGAAGTCGAAAAGCTTCTGAAAAATCGCCCGTCGCTTGCTTTCGTCGGAGACGGGATCAATGACGCGCCCGTACTCTCCCGTGCGGATGTCGGGATTGCGATGGGAGCACTGGGTAGCGATGCCGCGATCGAAGCGGCGGATGTCGTCTTGATGGATGACCGTCTGGATCGCCTGCCCGAGGCGGTACGCCTTTCCCGCCGTACCATGCGCATTGTGCGGGAGAATATCGGTTTTGCCCTCGGTGTCAAGGCTGCCGTCCTGATTCTCAGCGCACTCGGCTTTGCCGATATGTGGATTGCATTGTTTGCCGATGTCGGCGTCATGGTGCTTGCCATTTTGAACGCGATGCGTGCCATGTCGGCGCGGCAGTTGCGGTAATCCCGGGGGGTACTTTATGCTGGTTTATCTTTTCCTTTTGATGTCTGCGGCCTTGGCCGCACTACTGTGTTTTGGTTTTTCGCTTCTGTCCCCCTGGTGGCTTGTGCCACTTTTCCTCGGGGCGTTCCTCCTTTTGAATGTCCTCTATCTTTTGTATCTGCTTCTGACGTCGTATCTTTTTGGGTTCGATCACCCTTATGAAAAAGACAACCGCTACTGCCGGTTCATGACCCACCTGACGCTGGATTGGCTTCTTCACCTCTTCCGAATCCGTGCCCACGTAACGGGGATGGAGATTTTGCCGGAGGAACCGTTCGTTCTGGTCGGAAATCATCGTTCGGATTTTGACCCGATTATCACCTTCCGCCTCTTAAAACATCGCAAGACCGCCTTCATTTCCAAAAAGGAGAATATGCGGATTCCGATTGCCGGGCGGTATATCTATCAGATCGGTTTTCTGCCGCTTGACCGCGATAATCCGCTGCGTGCGATGCGCACCATCAAAGAGGGGGCACGGCTGGTGCGGGAAGAGAACATGATTATGGGCATTTATCCCGAGGGGACTCGTTCTAAGACGGAGGAGATGTTACCGTTCAAAGAAGGGGCGTTCCTGCTTGCCAAAAAGGCGGAGGCGCCGATCGTCGTGATGGCTCTTCGCGGAACCGGGGATATTTCCCGTAACATCCCGCTGCGTTCTACCAGGGTCAGCGGCGCGTTCCTGCGTGTCATCCCGAAGGAAACGGTTGCCTCGACATCGATAGAGGAACTTTCCGCCATGGCGCGGGAAACGCTTACCGCCTATCTGCAGGCGCCGTAAAGAAAAAGCCGGTCATCCCGGCTTTTTCTTTTTGTATACCGAAAACCACGCGATAGTCGCGTGGTTGAAAAGAGGTTAAGCATTCGGATTTTCATGGCAATGCCTCCTTGATTTTTTCGCCTTTATTATCGTATAATAAACACAGCAAGTCGGTTGAATTTTCAACAAAAGAGGATGATGTGAAAGATTTTTTGTCCGTGCTTCGTTCTTCCCGTCTTTTTTCGGTGTTTCCGAAAAGGAACTTTTGCGCTGACCTTGCAATTTGGTACAAAATATGATATACTGTGCGTACAACTGCATAAAGAGAAGATACGGTGATTTGAAAAGTTGTAGGCTGCGTGTAAAATTTCGGTTCGAATCCGAAGCAACCGCCATTCCTGTGTTTTGATGTTGGTTTGCAGGGGGTATTCTTGCTGCGGATCGGCGGTCGATGCCTCTGCCTTCTCTTGGAGGGCAGGGGCATTTTCTATGTGCGGAGAGGGGGGAGAATGGTGTTGACTGAGCGACACCCGGCGGTGTTATTTGCCTATTTTACCGCCATACCGCTGGTAATGATGTTTTCCTCTAACCCCATCTTTCCGATGACGGCGTTGCTTGGCGGATTTTTACTCTCGATTCTGTTGCGGCGCAACGAGAAAATGTATCGTTCCGTTCTGTTTTATCTCGGGGTATTTCTGCTGGTCACAATCACCAATCCGCTTTTTTCCCATGAGGGGGAGACAGTGCTTTTTTTCTTCCTCGGCGTGTCTTTCACGTGGGAGGCGTTGCTATATGGGGCGTCGCTTTCCTGTGTAATGATTGGCGTTCTGATTTGGTGCCGATGTTATACGGTGGTCATGACGAGCGAACGGTTCCTCTATCTGTTTGGCAGTGTGGTTCCCAAAACCGCACTGGTGCTTTCTATGACCTTTCGTCTGATACCGCTGTTTTTGCGGCGCCTGCAGGGAGTCAGCCACGCGCAAAAAACAATGGGGATGTATGCGGTGCGTGGTTTTCGGGCGAGAGTAAAGTGCGCCGGTCGGATTTTTTCTGCGGTGATAGCACTGTCGCTGGATCGTGCCATGGACACGGCAGCCTCTATGCGGGCCCGCGGCTACGGCAGCGGAAAAAGAAGTCTATACACAAGGTTTCGCTTTCGCGTAGGGGACGGGCTTTCTTTGCTGCTACTATTTTTTCTGCTGGGGGTCATTTTCGTTTCCGGCGCAACCGATGTCGTCTCGTTTTCTTACTATCCACGCATTACCGCGCTGCCACATACACCGTCGGCAATCTTTACTTATGCTGCATTTGCGGTGTTGTCCTTTGCACCCTTTTGTATGGAAATCCGGGAGGTGATCCGATGGAAATTTTACAGGTCAAAAATCTGAGTTTCCGGTACCCGAACGCAGCGTGGACTGCGGTTACGAGCGTCGATTTCTCGATGGAAGCTGGGGAATTTGCCGTGCTATGCGGGGCATCCGGGTGCGGAAAAACCACATTGCTGCGCCTGCTCAAACCGGAACTGGCACCACAGGGGGAAAAAAGCGGGGAAGTGATATACGGTTTTTCGGGAAACAGCGCATCGCGGATTGGTTTTGTCGGCCAAAACCCGGATGAGCAGATTGTGACCGACCGCGTGTGGCATGAGCTTGCCTTCGGCCTGGAAAATATGGGGTTGCCTGCCGATGTCATTCGTCGGCGCGTTGGGGAAATGGCAAGTTATTTCGGGATTCAGACTTGGTTTCACCAAAAGACAGATGACCTTTCCGGCGGACAGAAACAACTTCTGAATTTGGCTTCTGTGATGGTCATGCAGCCTGATATTCTGCTGCTGGATGAGCCGACGTCACAATTGGATCCCATCGCTGCTGCAGATTTTGTTGCTACTTTGCGAAAATTGAACCAAGAGTTCGGGCTGACCGTTTTACTCGTGGAGCATCGGCTAGAGGAGGTTCTTTCCCTCTCGGATCGTGTGCTGCTGATGGAGCGGGGAACACTTCGTTTTTGCGGCGTTCCGGCAGACCTGCCAAAGTATATTTTGCCGAATTCTTCGATTTCAGCAGCCCTTCCGATTGCCACTCGTGTTTTTTGCACCATGGGTATGACGGGAACGTGCCCTCTGACGGTGCGGGAAGGGAAAAAACTGCTGAAAAACCGGTTCGCCCCGCAGCCGACCATGTTTTCTGCTGCGTCCGATGCGGAAAAACACAGGACGGTTGCTTTGGAGGTGCGTCAAGTATGGTTTCGGTATGAAAAAGATCTGCCGGATGTTTTGCACGGAATTTCTTTTTCGGCGTTTCCGGGGGAGTTGTTTGCGTTGCTCGGCGGTAACGGGAGCGGTAAGACCACGGCGCTTCACGTGATCAGCGGTCTTTTGTCTGCGTACCGTGGAGATATCCTGTTTTTCGGCAAGTCAATTCGTCATTTTCGCGGCAACGCGCTCTATCGCGGTACCCTGTCTCTTTTACCGCAGAACCCGCAGGAAGTGTTTTCGTCAGATACCGTGCGTGCTGACCTTTGGGATATTCTTGCCGTGGCGGAAGTAGGGGATGCCGAGAAGGAAACGACACTTGACGCAATGGCAAAGAAATTCGGCATTTACGACCTGCTTGACCGGCATCCGCTGGATCTGAGCGGAGGGGAGCAGCAAAAATGTGCTCTTGCCAAGGTGTTGCTGACCAAACCGCGCGTTCTCCTGCTCGACGAGCCGACCAAGGGGCTGGATGCCGATGCTAAACGTATGCTAGGGGGGCTTTTGCGGAATTTGGCAGCAGAAGGCATGACGATTCTTTGCGTGACGCACGATCTGGATTTCGCCGCGGAGAACGCAGACCGTTGCGCGCTCTTGTTTGACGGCGAAATTCTTTCCTGCGCCGCGCCGCGTGCCTTTTTTTCCGGGAACGCATTCTATACCACACCGGCAAACCGCATGATACGGGGACTTTGCCCCGATGCCGTGACCTATGAAGATATTCTTGAATTTTGCAAAAACGGAGAAACACTGTGAAAAAAGTATTTTCCTATCTGATTCTTTGTGTGTTGATACCATCTGTCGTTGTTCTCGGCGCTGCCGCGTTTCAAAACAAACAAACCGCGTGGATTTCGCTTTGCGTGGCAGTTCTGTCTGTTCTGCCGTTCTTTTTCTTCTTTGAATGGAAGAAAAGCGATGCCGGACGGCTGGTTTTGATCGCGGCAATGACCGCACTTTCCGTTGTGGGGCGGATTGCGTTCTCCCCACTCCCCGGGTTCAAGCCGGTTGCGGCAGTGGTTATTCTCACAGGCATGTATTTCGGAAGCGAAGCAGGTTTTATGACCGGAGCCCTTTCTGCCGTGATTTCCAACTTTTATTTCGGACAGGGGCCGTGGACGCCGTTTCAGATGCTGAGTTGGGGTATTTTGGGCTTTCTTGCCGGCATCATTGCCGTTTGGCTGCAAAAAAGTAAAATTACCCTGATGGTTTACGCCATCCTGTCCGGGATTCTGTACTCCTTCTTAATGGATGTTTATACGGTTTTGCAGATGGACGGATATTTCAACTTCTACCGCTACCTCGGGGCTTTGGCTTCCGCTGCACCGTTTACCGCGGTTTATGCGGTTTCCAACCTGATTTTTCTTTTGTTGTTTGCCGGTCCGATCGGAAAGATTCTGAAACGTATTCAGACCAAATATATGCTTTGAAAGAGCGCCCTTACCGGGGGCTCTTTTTCTCTCTGGCGATAACAGGGGTGTGCAAACA
>CAKSLR010000019.1 GCA_934467435.1 uncultured Eubacteriales bacterium
CTCCAAGACCGCGCAGAACGAACTCATCAACATCATCACCATCATGCTGGGCGTTTCGGTGGGTGCTACCGCAGGTGCGGGAAACTTTCTTACCGCGCAGACCCTCGGCATTGTGGCGCTGGGGCTGGTCGCCTTTGCGGTTTCAACGCTCGGCGGTCTTCTGTTTGGCAAGTTGATGTGCGCACTGACTCACGGCAAGATCAATCCGTTGATCGGCTCTGCCGGCGTTTCCGCCGTGCCGATGGCGGCGCGGGTCTCGCAGGATGTCGGGCGGGAGGAAAACCCTGCAAACTTCCTTCTGATGCACGCCATGGGACCAAATGTGGCAGGCGTAATCGGTTCTGCCGTTGCGGCAGGCGTTTTCCTGCAAATGTTCCAGTAATACAAAAACGTAAGAAAGGAATGACGACCTAGCGGTCGGTTACCAATATGGCAAAAGTAAAAATTACCGAAACGGTGCTGCGTGACTCGCACCAGTCGCTTGCCGCAACCCGTATGACCACCGAGGAGATGCTCCCCTCCCTGGAGATGCTTGACGCGGTGGGGTATCATTCGCTGGAAGCCTGGGGCGGTGCCACGTTTGACGCCTGCCTGCGGTTTTTGAACGAGGATCCGTGGCATCGTTTGCGCGTGATCCGTGACCACGTGAAAAACACCAAACTACAAATGCTCTTCCGCGGACAGAATATTCTCGGCTACCGCCACTATGCGGACGATGTGGTGGAGTATTTCGTGCAGAAATCCATTGCAAACGGCATTGACATCATCCGTATTTTCGACGCGCTGAACGACGCGCGCAACCTGCAGACCGCCATCCGCGCCACCAAGCGCGAGGGCGGACACGTGCAGGCGGCGTTCAGTTACACCACCAGCCCCTTCCACACCAACGAGGCATTTGCCGCCTATGCAAAGGAACTGGAGGAAATGGGCGCAGACTCCATCTGTATCAAGGATATGGCAGGTCTGCTCAAACCCTATGACGCCTATCAGTTGGTCAAGGCGCTGAAGGCCTCGGTCTCCATTCCGATTCAGTTGCATACCCACTACACTGCCGGACTGGCTTCGATGACCATCCTGAAGGCAGTAGAGGCGGGGGTTGATATTGTGGATACCGCCATTTCGCCCTTTGCCATGGGTACCTCGCAGGCGCCGACCGAATCCATCGTAGCCACGCTGCAGGGCACCCCGTATGACACCGGGCTTGACCTTGCCAAACTCGATGCGGTTGCCAAATACTTCACCCCCCTCCGGGAAAAATATCTGAAGAGCGGTCTGATCGACCCGAAGGTACTCAAGGTCGATGTCAATGCCCTGCTCTACCAGGTGCCGGGCGGCATGCTTTCCAACCTGGTTTCGCAGCTCAAGCAGGCAGGCAAGTCCGATCTGTTGCCCGAAGTGCTGGCAGAAGTGCCGCGCGTTCGTGCAGACGCCGGCTATATCCCGCTGGTAACCCCGTCCTCCCAGATTGTCGGCACCCAGGCGGTGTTCAACGTGGTGATGGGCGAGCGCTACAAAATGGTAACGAAGGAATTCAAGGGGCTCATTCGTGGCGAATACGGCAAAACGCCGGCACCGGTGGATGAAAACTTCCGCCGCAAGATCATCGGGGATGAAAAGCCGATTGACTATCGCCCGGCAGATGACCTGAAGCCCGAGTTACCCTCCCTGCGGGAGCGTGTGGCACCGTATGCCGAGCAGGAGGAAGACCTGCTGACGCTCGCGCTGTTTGAACAGGTCGCCATTAAGTTCTTCGAGAACCGCAAGGCTGCCAAATACAAACTGGACGAAAACGGCGATCCCGCTCTCGGCGTGCACGCCGTGTGACAAAAAGCGCCCCTGCCATCCGGCAGGGGCGCTTTTTTCACGGAGAACGGGTACCAAAAACAAAACGGGTTCCCCGGCATCCGCGGGACGGAGTGCTTTGCCGCATGGCAAAGCCGCCCGATAAAAACATAAAGAGACGCCTGCCGCATCGGCAGGCGTCTCTGACATTGGCATCAGCGGCGGGAATCCCCGTTCTTAGGGTCATCCCGATCCCGGAAAATCCCGAGTCGGTCAAAGAGTTCTTCCTCTTCCGAATGGGTATCCTCCGATTTCGGTGCGCCAGCTTCTCTTTCCTTGCGTGCCTGTTCTTCGGCAGCCTTTTGCTCGGCTGCTTTCTGATTTTCCTCGGCGCTCTTCTGTTCGCGTGCCGCGTCAATCGCTTCCAGATCCTCCATCGTCACACCGTCCCGCTCCATCGCCGCGCGGAAGGTCTCCCCTTCCATCGTCTCATGCTTCAGAAGGTAAGCGGCAACCAGTTCCAGTTTCTCTCGGTGACCCGCAATATATTCGCGGCAGCGCCCATGCGCCTCATCAATAATCCGGCGAATCTCTTCGTCAATGGCAGAGGCAGTCTCTTCCGAATAGGTTTTGGAGTTGTTGAAATCGCGCCCGAGGAAGACCTCGTCGCTGCTGTGCTCCGAGCCGTAAAGCACCGTTCCGAGGCGGTCGCTCATACCGTAACGGGTCACCATATCGGTTGCCACGCGGGTTGCCTGCTGAATGTCGTTCGAGGCACCGGTCGAAATATCGCCAAGCACCAACTCTTCCGCCACACGACCGCCAAGGCAAACCACGATGTCGTCCAGCATCTGATTTTTCGTCTGCCCCAGCTGATCCTCTTCTGGCATCATCAGCGTCACACCACCGGTTCTGCCTGCCGGCAGAATGGTGATCTGTTTCACAGGATCGGCAAGCGGTGCGCAGAAGGACGCCACGGCATGCCCCGCCTCATGATAGGCGCAAAGGCGATTGTCCTTCTCGGTACGGATTGCGGATTTTTTGCGCGGACCGAGCAGAATCTTCATATACGCATCTTCGATATCCTGCGAGCCGATCAGACTCTTTTGCCGCCGGGCGGCAAGCAGGGCGGATTCGTTCAGCAGGTTTGCGAGGTCAGCGCCCGTAAAACCGATGGTCATTTGCGCCACATGGCGGAAACTGACCGTCTCTTCAAACGGTTTTCCTTTGGCGTGAACCCGCAGAATTTCCTCCCTGCCCTTGATATCGGGGTAGCCCACCGTCACCTGGCGGTCAAACCGACCGGGGCGCAAAAGGGCGGGGTCCAACACGTCGGGGCGGTTGGTTGCCGCCATGACGATAATGCCCTGATGCGTACCGAACCCATCCATTTCAACGAGCAACTGGTTCAGGGTCTGTTCGCGTTCATCGTGACCGCCGCCAAGACCCGCGCCGCGGTGCCGACCGACGGCATCAATTTCATCGATAAAGATAATGCTGGCGGGGTTTTTCCGTGCGGTATCAAACAAATCACGCACACGGGAGGCGCCGACACCCACATACATCTCTACAAAATCCGAACCGGAAATGGAGTAAAAAGGCACATTTGCCTCGCCTGCCACGGCTTTGGCCAGCAGCGTCTTACCGGTACCCGGAGGGCCCACCAGCAGCACGCCGCGCGGAATCCGTGCGCCGAGGCGGGAAAACTTCTGCGGATCCCGCAAAAATTCCACCACTTCCCAAAGTTCTTCCTTTTCTTCGTCCGCCCCCGCAACATCGGAGAATTTCACGGTATTCTGTGCATCGCCGTTTGCCGTACGGGTGCGGGCGCGGGAGAACGAGTTCATCTTTCCGCCCATCCCGCTTGCGGCACGGTTCATCATCACAATCATGACAACAACAAAACCGATGAGCAGCAGATAGGGGATATAGGAAACGAACCACGGCATTTGCGCGGGTGCTTCAAAATCATATTTTTTCAGCGTATTTCCCGAGGCGGAATTCTTCACCGCCAGATCCTGCAGGTACTCGATCTGCGCGTTATTGCTGAGCTGATACTGATGGCTGACCGTCTTGCCGGCGTCATCCGTCGTTTTCAGTGTCAACAGATAGGAGGAGGAAACCGTAAACTCACTGACGCGGTCCTCTTCAAACAGGCGCTGCACATCACTCCAGGTAAATGCCTCCTGCCGGTTGGCGGATGCCGACCAAACGGACGCCGCCAGCACGAACACGAGGATCATTGCCACAAAAAAGATGATATTTCTTACATTGACTTTCATCCGGTTCTTCACCATACCTTTCCCGACCGGTACAAGGGTTGCACCGGGGAATCATTTGCCCGCGCCGGGCGGGCAGACGTTCGTTTTTGCGGACGGCGGGGCAAAAAGAAGAGCCGCGCGCCGCGATATGCCCCGCACGAGACCGACAAGGGCTTTATCTGTCACCGCCACGGCAGAAATACAAGAAAAGGGGGTTTCCCGATCCTGCGGTGCTTTCATCACGAACCCCGAAACCGGGCACCCATACGATGCCGCGTTCGTCATACACGATCGGCCATGCCGCACGCACGCGCGGCGGCAGGTGCCGCCCCGCCAGCAGGCGGCGTACGGTACGGGTCATATTCCCGTAGCGATAAACGTCCCCTGCGTGCCGTGTACGCACCGCCAATCTACCTGATATTGTAGCAGAATCGACCTTGGCTTGTATTGATAAATTGTAAACAATTCCCGTTCGTTTTTCAAATTCCGCCGGTTCCTCATGCAGAAGCCACAAGGTGCCGCCGCCGTTTCCCAGGTGGTTTTCTCCCATTTTGAGAGGAAAATCATAGGTGACGGCGGAATCGTTTCCGGCAACGGAAACCGTTACCGTGTCGCGATACCGCTCTACGGATACGCCCCCCGGCAGCGGGTAGATACCGCGCACGGTCTCGGAGGAAAGGAAACGCAGGCAAGAGAGAAAATGCGCGCGCTCGGGCATGCCCGTGCCTCCGCACGCAAGATACATCCGCCCAAGAACCCGCACGGCAAGCGGGTGCGGCAGTGCAAGCAGCGCCGCGCGGGAAACCGTCTCTCCCCGTACCATCTCCGCACAGGTCTGCTCTGCCAGGCGGTCAAGGAACGCCGCATCCTCCCGCAGGTTTTCGCACAGGCGGTTTGCTGCCGCCTCGGGCGATGCCTGGATGCGGGAGATCCGCGGCAAAACCTCGTGCCGGAGGTAGTTACGTGCGTAATCATCCGTGCCGTTGGTTTCATCGGTCACGTAGGGCAGCACCTCTTCTTCCACCGCCGCCAGAATCTCCGCACGGGAAAGGGAAAGCAGCGGGCGCACATACGCCCCGCGGATGGGCGGAATGCCGCACATACCGCGAATGCCGCTGCCGCGCAAAAGATGCAAAAGAAGCGTTTCCAGATTATCGGTCGCGTGGTGCGCCGTTGCGCAAACACCATAGATCGGATGCGCGGTCAGAAGACCGTCCAGCGCCCGGTAACGCAGCGTCCGCGCCGCCCCCTCAAGACCCTGTCCTTTTCCCTCTTCTGCGGCAAAGGCCGGGGTATCTACCCGGCACAAAAAGAAGGGGATGCCTGCCGCCTGCGCGGTATCACGGCAGAATGCCGCATCCCGCTCCGCCGTTTCCCCGCGGATACCGTGGTGTACATGCGCCGCGGCAAAGGGAAGATGCCGCTCTTTCGTATAATCCCGCAAAAGCGAAAACAAAAGCACCGAATCCGCCCCGCCGGAAAACGCAAGCAGCACCCCACGGCAAAGGAGCGGTTCGATGCCGGACTCCCGTATATACGAGGAAAAGCATTCCCATGCGTGCCGGTAAGCGGCGCCGCGCTGTGGCGCACTCATCCTGCCGCCCCCCCGTCATCCAGCGTGCGGAATTTGGTAAACTGACCGATCCAGCCCATGCGAACGGTATCGGTCGAACCGTGACGGTTTTTGGCAACGATGACTTCCGCGGTGTTCGCCTCCGCATCCTTGCCGCCGTCCTGGTCTTTATAGTATTCCTCACGATACAGGAACATAACCACATCCGCGTCCTGTTCGATAGCACCCGAATCACGCAGGTCGGAAAGCATCGGTTTTTTACTGGTACGTCCTTCGGGTCCGCGGGAAAGCTGTGCACAGCAAATAACCGGCACGCCGAGATCCTTTGCCATAATCTTCAGGTTTCGCGAAATATCGCTGACCTCCTGCACGCGGTTATCGATATTCTTTCCGCTTTGCATGAGCTGCAGATAGTCGATCACCACCAGCCCAAGGTTCTTGACCCGGCGCAGCTTGGCTTTCATATCGGTCACGGTCACGCCCGTGGTATCATCCACCAGAATATCGCAACCCGAAAGTTGCGCCGCGGCGTCCGCCAAGCGCGGCCAGTCATCGGCTTTGATCTCCCCGCTGCGCAGGCTGTGGCTATCGACCATAGCCTCACTGGAAAGCATTCGGTTAACAAGCTGTTCCCCCGACATTTCGAGGGAAAAAATGCAAACGCTTTTCTTGGTTGCCTTTGCCACATTGGTGGCAATGTTCATCGCAAAACTGGTTTTACCCATGCCGGGGCGGGCGCCGATCAGCACCAGGTCGCCCTTTCCCATTTCCACCAGCACCCGGTCCAGCCCAGAAAAGCCGGTGGTGGTGCGATCCACCTTTCCCTGTGCGGCGGAAAGCGCCTCGAGGCCACTGTACACGTTCGCCATAATATCGCGGATATGGCGGAACTCCCGCGAATCGCGGTTCTGTGCAATTTCAAAAATCCGCTGCTCCGCGGCATCCACGATATGACGGACTTCCCCCGCCTCGCTGTACGCCGTTTCGCTGATTTCCTCGCACGCATCAATCAGGCGGCGCAAAATCGCCTTCTCGTGCACAATGCCGGCATAATCCTTTACATTGGCGGCGGTCGGCACCATGCGGGCGATCTGGGCGATGTAATCCATCCCGCTCTGCTCGGTATAGGTGCCGTTGCGCACCAGTGTGTTCAAAAGGGTGACCGCGTCGATTTCCCGGCTGGCAAGGAACATATCGCTCATCGCCTCAAAAATATGCCGGTGTTCCTCCAGGTAAAAATCGTCGGCCGTCAGAATTCCCGTTACGCTGCCAAAACATTCCGGCTTGATGAGAACCGAGCCGAGAACCGACTGCTCCGCCTCAATGGAAACGGGCATCTTTTTGAACAATTCCGTATTCATGCGTTCCTCATGCATCCACGTCTACCGTGAAGGTCGCGGAAATTTCCGCATAGAGCTTCACCGTAGCGTGGTAAGTACCGTGCGTCTTAATGGTTTCCATCTCCAGTTTCCGGCGGTCAATCACAATGCCGGTCTGCTTTTCCAGTTCCTCCGCCACATCCTTCGGGGTAACGGCGCCGTACAGTCTGCCGTCCGGGCTGCTCTGGCTGTGAATCTTCAGGCACACGTCCTTCAGGCGCGCTGCCGTTTCATTTGCCGCGCGGCGTTCCTCCTCGACCTTAAAACGGCGGGCATCTTCTTTCCCTTTCAGGTCATTCTGTGCCTTGGCATCCGCCGGAATCGCCAGTTTCTGCGGAAAAAGGAAATTGCGGGCATAGCCGTCCGGCACATCGAGAATCTGATCCTTTTTGCCTTTTCCCTTTACATCTTTGACCAAAATTACTTTCATGGTAATAAGACTCCTTTCATCTGTCACAAAGGTTATGATCGTTTAATCCAGATAGCGGTCAATCGACTCCCGCAAACGCAGGATAACCGTTTGCATACTCTCCCCTTCCACCTGGGCGCCGGCGACATCGTAATGCCCGCCGCCGTTCAGACTTTCAAGGATGAGTTGCACGTTGATGCTGCCGTCCGACCGTGCGGAAATATGAATTTTATTGCCGATGGTCACACAGGCAAACGAGGCAAGCACGCCCTTGACCGTCAGAAGACGATCCGCCGCCTTTGCCGCGATGGTGCGGTACGAGGCATCGGCATCCCCATCCACATACGTGATAGCGATCTTTTCCCGGTAAATCAGAACATTGGTATGGAAGCGCGCCTCCTTCGTCAGATCCTGCACATCCGAGCGGAAGAGGTCGTTACTTTCCACCGGGCTGGCGCCCTCTCCGCGCAGGTAACGCGCGGCGCCGAAGGTACGGGTGCCCGTATTCCGGGTGAACTGTTTGGTATCGAGCAGAATCCCGCCGAGCATCAGTTCCGCCTCCTCTTTCAGAAGGTTCTTTGTCGTCATATGCTGCTCAAGAATCTCCGACATCAACTCGGAAGCGGATGAGGCGGAAGGTTCGATATACGCCACCACCGGCTCCCGCACAAATTCCTCGGTCTTGCGGTGATGGTCGATAATGACCACGTTCTGCACGTTCCGTATCAGTTCGGGACATTCCACGTGCGCCATATTATTGACATCCATCAAAATCAGCAGGGTATCGGGATGAATCAGTTCCATGCCCTCCGTGCCGCTGACAAATACATCCTCATAGTCCTCCACCCCCTCCAGTTTTTCAAAACAGGGGGCAAGGTTGGGGTCATCCCGGTTCACCACGATATGCGGGTGTACCCCGCACAACCGGCAGAACCGCGCCATCCCGACCGAGGAGCCGAAAGAGTCAAAATCCCCGAACCGATGTCCCATGATCAGCACACTGTCCGTCCGCGCCATCAGGGTACTGAGCTCGTTTGCCACCACGCGCGAACGCACGCTGGAGTGTTTTTGCACCGCCTTGGTCTTACCGCCGAAGAAACGGTCGCCTACCTCCGAACGTACCACCGCCTGGTCGCCGCCGCGCTGCAACGCCATATCCAGCGCCGCCTGGGCGCTTGCCTCTTTTTCGGCAAGGGAAGCACCGGTTGCGGAAACTCCGATGGAAACGGTAATCGGCATTCCGTCGCCCACGCGCACCGACCGGACCCGATCCAGAACCTCAAAGCGGCTCTCCATACTCCGCTCCAGATGCGCCGTGTCAAAAAAGGCGATATATTTATCCTTCTCGTAGGCTTTCAGAACGCCGCCCATACCGTGAATCCAGGCATTGATCGCGTCTTCTGCCGCCGTGGCGGCGGTGCGGTACGCATCCTGCACGTACTGAAGGAGTTCCTCAATGTTATCAATGACGATATAGGCGACCGCCGCCGACTCCGCCTCATACAGCGCACGGAGTTGATACAGGTCGGTGCAGTCGGAAAACAGCACGAACCAAAGTTCTTTTTCTTTGCCGTTTACCCGGATACCCTCGTAGTGAAACAGGCGTTCCCCGATGGTTGCCACCGCACTCCCGTCCGACAGATTTTCGGGAGAGACGGCACAGACATCGTCAAGTTCGCACCCCACGACCAGATCCCGCCTGCCGACCATATCCACCAGCATCCGGTTGCACCAGCAGATATGCCCACCCTCATCACACAGCAGCGCCGGTTGATGAATGCCGGACACCACATCCTCCAGCGCATCTCCGAACGTCTCACGCAGCAGACGCCGGCTCTCCAAGCTCTCACTGCCAAGACGAAGCGCCGCGTAAATGAAAAGTGAGAACAAATAGAGAAAAGAACTGAGCAAAATGGCGTACCAGGTCAGCACGCCCTGCTCGGTAATCAGCCAGCCGCACGCGATGAGAAAAAAGATCGCGAGCGCCACGCAAACGCCGATATCCGGTCGCGTGGCGATCCGTTTTTGTTGCTTCTGCATACCTTACCCTTTCCGCGCCGCTTCAGGAATCCTTTTCCCGATGCGAGAGCGCGTTTTTGATGATAAAAACAGCATATACGATTGCCGAAATCAAAACCACATAAGCAAAATAGAACAACACAAACAGCACAAGCAGCGCAAGGAAAAGCACAAAGTCAAAGGGGCGCCGTGAGAGCCGTCTGACCCACCCGAAAATCCGCGGCAGCGCATAGACCGCGCCGAGCGCCAGCACCGGTGTCAACACGATGGCACCGTTCAGCACGGAAAGGTAAAAGGGAGAGGAGAAATCCTGCCACAGGACCGCTGCCGGCAAAAGGCAGAGAAATGCACCGGCATAAACCGGGCTGACACGGTACGCCGCCATCCGGCTGAGGGAACGCCCCCGCAGAATCACAGCAAGCAGATCCAGCACATACGTGGTGGCAAGGGAAAGGAAAAAGAGCGAAAGAAGCCCGAGGGCTGGCAGTACCGACATACCGCGCAGCACCAACGTTTTGACATCGGCTTCGGCAGGCAATTCATAACTTTTCCCCAGTTTCTCATAAAGCGCCGCCGTAGTCCGGTAGGACTGCATCATCCGATCGCACATCTCATCTGCCAGCGCATCCAGCTGCCCGCGCAGATAAGCAAACATATCCGCGCTGCCGGCATCCCGCGCCACGGTGTAAAGCAGCAGCAAAAGGGAGAGCAACGTGCCGGTAAGCATGACAGCAGAAAGGCAGGAGATTGCGGACGCGCGGTTCTCCCCCCGCCGCACGCACCGGGCAAGAACATACCCGGCAGGGGCAATCAGCAACACCAGCAGCACAGCAAAAAGACCGCGTGAAACTGCGCCGGCAAGCAAGACCCCAAACCCCACCGGCAGTGCGCAAAGCACCGTGGGAAGAGACAAAAGTAGCAGCGCCGCCTGCCCCGCAACGGCGGGAACCAGGCAAAGGAAATAGAGTGTCAGGCTGCCCGATGCGCAAAGGGAGCAAAGCAGGACAGAGAGCACGCAAAAAACAAACAGCCCCGCCGGTAAGGTACCGTTTTTTTTCCGTTTTTCCGACATAGCGGCACCCTCTCCCCTCTTTTTCATGATTGTACCTATTATAGCAGATGGCGACCGATTTGTAAACAGGAAAAAGAAAACTTTCTTTCGCCGCGGCGCCTTCGATTTGCAAAAAACGCCTTGCAATCCGCAGGTTTTTGGTGTAAAATAAGAAAAACGAGGAAGGGAGGACGTTTCCTACGGAAAACCTGACCAAAAGCAGCCCCGTTTCCCTTTTACCCGGGGTTGGCGAAAAGCGGGCAGCCGCCTTTGCCCGCATGGGAATAGAAACCCTTTGGGATCTTTTGCTGCACTTTCCCCGCGCATATGAAGACCGCGGCAACGTCCGCCCGCTCATGGAAGTCGGGGACGGAGAGATCGGCTCGTTTGTGCTGACCGTGGCATGCGAGGCGCGCACCGCCCTCATCCGCCGCGGGATGCAGGTTACCAAATTCCGTGCCTGCGACGCATCGGGCAGCGCGGAGATCGTATTCTTCAACCAACCGTACCTGCGGGATGTCTTTCATACGGGGGCGGTTTTTCGGTTTTACGGGAAACTCTCCCGCGCGCACCGCGCATCCCGGCTGACTTCCCCTGCCTACGAGCCGCTGCGCCCGGGTGAAATGCTGCCCGATCTGATTCCGAAATACGGACTCTCGGACGGGCTGACGCAAAAATCCGTTCAGAGTGCGGTATCGGGCGCGCTGCGGGCGCTGCTGCCTGCCCTGCCCGACTATCTGCCGGAAGAGATCCGCCGCGCCCGTGAATTTCCCGTTCTTTCTTACGCCCTTGAAAACATTCATGCCCCGCGCGACCGGGAAGCACTCGCCCGCGCCCTGCGGCGGACGGTGTTTGATGAATTATATTGTTTTTCCCTCGGCATTGCCGAGAGTCGCCTGCGGCGGCAGGGGGAGCACTCGCTTCCCTGCCCGCCCGCCGATCTTGCCCCCTTTCTTTCCCTGCTCCCCTACCGTCTGACGGCAGCGCAGGAACGCGTGCTTTCCGAAATCCGCGCCGACATGGCGGGGGGAGACCGCCCCGCCATGAACCGGTTGCTGGTGGGCGACGTGGGCAGTGGCAAAACCGTTTGTGCAGCGGGCGCCATTTATACCGCCGTGCGCGGGGGATATCAGGCTGCCCTGATGGTGCCGACCGAAATCCTGGCGCGGCAGCATGCGGGCGACCTTGCCCCGCTGTTTGAAAAACTCGGCATCCGCACCGCCCTGCTGCTGGGCGCCACCCCGCAAAAAGAACGCCGCGCCACCCTTGCCGCCGTGGCGGCGGGAGAGGTGGATGTTCTGATCGGCACGCACGCCCTGCTCGGGGACGGGGTGCGGTTTTGCCGCCTGGGGCTGACGGTGACCGATGAGCAGCACCGGTTCGGCGTTCGGCAACGCGCCCGCCTTTCCCAGAAGCAGACGGGGGCGCACCTCCTTGTCATGAGTGCCACTCCCATTCCCCGTACACTGGCACTGACCGTTTACGGTGACCTGGATATTTCCCGCATTGACGAAATGCCGAAGGGACGGCAGCGGGTCTCCACCTATGTGGTGGACGAAGGGTACCGCGACCGGCTGAACGGCTTCATCCGCCGCCAGGTGCAAGAGGGCGGGCAGGTCTATATTGTCTGCCCGGCAGTGGAAGAACAGGAAGCGGAGGAAAACGAGGAAGGAGATCTGCCCCTCACTTCCCTTGCCCTTACTGCAGGGTACCACGAGGAACAGCCGCCCCTGAAGGCGGCAACCACCTATGCTGCCAATCTGCGGGAAACGGTGTTTCCCGACTTGCGGGTGGATTTTGTGCACGGCAAAATGAAAAGTTCGGAGAAAGAGGATGTCATGCGCCGCTTTGCGGCGGGCGAGATCGATATTTTAGTATCCACGACGGTGATTGAAGTCGGGGTCAACGTGCCGCGCGCCAGCCTGATGGTGGTGGAAAACGCAGAACGGTTCGGACTTTCGCAGCTCCACCAACTCCGCGGACGGGTCGGGCGCGGCAACCGCAAGTCTTACTGCGTACTGGTCTCCGATGCAAAGGGCGAGAGTGCCAAAGCGCGCCTTGAGGTCATGCGCACGACCTACGACGGCTACGCCATTGCCGAAAAGGACTTAGAGCAGCGCGGCCCCGGTGACTTTTTTGCCGCCGCCGGGCAAACCGGGTTGCGTCAGAGCGGCGGGCTTTCCCTGCGCCTTGCCTGCCTTTGCAGTGACGAAGGACTGATGCAGGAGGCGGCATCGGATGCCCGCGCGACCCTTGCGCGCGACCCCGATCTTTCCCTGCCCGAACATGCCGCCCTGCGCGCAGAGGTACGGCGTCTGTTTACCGTACAGGAGGGTACCATTTCCTGACCGAAAGGAGCGCTTTTCATGAAAAATCAACCGCTTGCCGACCGCCTGCGCCCGAAGACCCTTGACGACATGGTGGGGCAACGCCACCTGGTAGGAGAACGCGGGATTCTGCGCCGCCTGCTGGACGCGGGACGCTTTACCAACATGATTTTCAGCGGTCCGCCCGGCACGGGCAAAACAACCGCCGCCAACATCATTGCCTCACGCTGCGGGATGCCGTTGTATTGCCTGAATGCCACGACCGCCTCACTCTCCGATGTCAAGGAGATTGCCTCCTCTACTTCCAATGTGTTCGGCGCGGGCGGCATTCTCCTGTATCTCGACGAAATTCAGTATTTCAACCGCAAGCAGCAGCAATCGCTGCTGGAATATATGGAGGACGGTCGCATTACGCTGATTGCCTCCACCACCGAGAACCCCTATGCCACCATCTACTCCGCGTTGGTTTCGCGCTCTTCGGTCTTTGTGTTCAAGCCGGTCGGTGCCGCGGAGTGTCTGCCCGCCATGCGGCGGGGGCTCTCGCTGCTGAACGAAGAAAATCACACCGAAAAGACTGCAAGTGACGAAACGCTGACCGCCATCGCCGCCCGTGCGGGCGGCGATGTGCGCTGCGCTCTCGGCATTCTGGAAAACGCCTATTACGTGGCGGAAGGGGAGATTATCCCCTCTGCCATTGACGAACTTGCCCCGACGCTGGCAGGCGGCTACGATCTTTCGGGCGATGTGCACTACGACCTGCTCTCCGGGTTGCAAAAATCCATCCGCGGTTCCGACCCCGATGCCGCCGTATTTTATCTTGCCAAAATTCTGGCGGGCGGGGATATTCTTTCCGCCTGCCGCCGCCTGCAGGTCATTGCCAGTGAAGATATCGGGCAGGCATACCCCCTTGCCGCCGTGGTCACCCGGTCGTGTACGGAAAGCGCAAAGGATCTCGGCCTGCCGGAGGCTGCCATTCCGCTGGCCAATGCCACCGTATTGCTTGCCACCGCGCCGAAATCAAACAGCGCCTACCTTGCCTACGCCGCAGCGGCGGAAGACGTGGCAGCGGGGCGGGGCGTCGTACCGCCCGTTCCCCTGCGGGCACCACTGTACCGCGGCTACCGCTACCCGCACGACTACGAAAATCATTATGTCCGGCAGCAATACCTGCCGGATGACCTGAAGGACCGCCATTATTTCACGTTTGGGGAAAGCAAGACCGAGCAGGCTGCGCGCGCCTATTACGAAATGATTCGTTCCGCCCCCGAAAAGAAACGAAAATAAGAAAAGAGCGATTGGTTTTTGCTTTTGATTTGACTTTTTCGACAATTTGTGATACAATATGCTCTAATGTAAAAAGCGGAGAATGAAGGAGCAAAACGTGATTTACCATTTTCTGATCAACCCGGCGGCGGGCAAGGGCAACCTGATTGACACGCTGGAAAAGAAGGTCCGGCGGGTGTGTGACGCACGCGGGGTGGACTATCGCGTTCACCGCACCACAAGGCAGGGGGATGCCACTGCCTATGTCCGCACCGCGCTCGAAGAGACGGACGAGCGGCAGCGCTTTTTTGCCTGCGGCGGTGACGGCACGCTGTGCGAAGCGATTAACGGAGCGCCGGCAGGAGATGCACGCGCGGAGTTCGGCGTCATTCCGATCGGCACCGGCAATGACTTTGCCCGCAACTTTACTGCCCCCGAATCTTTTTTCGATATAGAAAAACAACTGAACGGTACCGCGGTTGCGCTGGACGCGCTCGCCTACAACGACCGCTACGCCCTGAATATGATCAACATCGGCTTTGACTGCAACGTGGTGAAAAAAACGGGGCAGATCAAGCGCAGCCCGCTGATTCCCACCGGGCTCGCTTATATCGCGGGGGTCGGCATTACGCTATGCAAGCCCTTCGGCACGCCCATGCACATTACGCTGGGAGACGGCACCGAGATAAAGGAGGCGCTCCTGCTCTCCGCGATTGCGAACGGTGCTTACTGCGGCGGCGGTTTCCGTGCGGCGCCCCGTGCTTCTCTGACCGACGGGCTGCTGGATCTCTGCCTGATCCGCAAGGTATCCCGGGTGAAATTTCTGCGGCTCGTCAGTTCTTACCGGGCGGGCACCCATTTAGAGAATCCGCTGTGTCGTGACGTGATCCGTTACTATCAGACCCCGTCGGTTCATTTTGCGTTTGAAGAACCCGTGTCCATCTGCGTGGACGGGGAGATTGAAATGACCGACCATGTCGAGATCCGTGCCGTTCAGGCGGCATTTACCTTTTCGCTGCCGGCAGGTTCCGTCCTGCAGGAAGGGGCAGCGGACGCTGCCGAACCGGCAACGGTATAAAAAATCGCCGGGGCGCCGGGGTTTGCGCCTGATCGAAAGAACCCCGAAACAGCATTTGCAGGGCAATGGGAGGGATGGATGATGGCACTCTTTTTTCGCCGCCCTCTTGCGCTCTTTTGCGTGGTCTTCACCCTCAGTCTGCTGTTTTTCCCGCATACGGACAGTGCCGCAAAAATCGTGTTTGCGGTACTGTCTTTTCTTTTGTTTCTTTTGTTTTTGTTGTTGCGTTGCCGCCGGAAGATGCTATTGCTTGCCCTGACCGTGGCGGCACTTTTCGCGCAACTGTTCGGGTATCTGGTGTTTGATCGGCGCCTTCTCCCCTACCGTACAGCAGCCGAAGCGGGCAGCGATGTTTCCCTCACCGCCACCGTGGAGGAAATCACCTATACCGCAGCCTACGGCAGCGCCTTTTACGCGAGGGTGGAAACTCTGTCCGGTATGCCGGCACGCGGTGTCATTTACGTGGAAGCCGAAGAGGATCCCTGCGTGATCGTCGGCAGCCGCGTTTCCTTTTCCGCCGCCGTTGCCATCATCGACTTCCGCACAGAGGAAGGGGCTTACCTGGCGGCACGCGGCGCGCTGGCGCGGGCAACGGGAACAAAAGATGTGGAGGTCGGCGCCGCCGACCCCTCGCCGCGTTACCGCATCCGCCGCGCGTGTACCGGGCAACGCACCGTGCTTGCCCGCCGCTTGTGTACAGCAGTGCCGGGTGACACCGGGGAACTGATGGCAGCCATGCTGCTTGGTGAGCGTTCCCTGCTCTCGCCGGAAATCACCCGCAATTTCCGGCGGGTCGGACTCTCCCATATCCTGGCGCTGAGCGGGCTGCACCTGGGGGTGCTGCTTTCCGTGGTCCGGTGGATTTTCCGGCACCTGCGCCTGCCGCGGCGGGCGGAAGCCCCGCTCTCCCTCCTTCTGCTGCTCGGGTATCTCGCGCTGACCGGGTTCCCCGTTTCGGTGGTACGCGCCGGCATCATGACCGGGGCGGCGACCCTGGCATTTCCCCTGCGGCGGGAAGCGGACAGCATCACATCGCTTTCCCTTTCCGCCATGCTGATCTGTCTTCTCCGCCCCACTGCAGTCTTTGATGTCGGCTTTTATCTGACATTTGCGGCAACCCTCGGGGTTCTGGTGCAGGGGGAGGGACAACGGTTCTTCGAAAAAGTGCCGCGGCTGTGCGCTTCCCTTCTTGTCACGCTGGCAGCCATTCTTTTTACACTGCCGCTTCTGGTTTGGTTCTTTGGAGAAGTTTCCCTTGTTGCGCCGCTGACCAACCTGTTGTTTGTGCCGCTCTTTTCGCTCTTTTTGCCGCTTTCGTTGCCGGCGGTTCTGTGTGGGGCGCCCTTTCTGCCGGCACCGCTCTATGCCGCGATGGGGGATGGGCTTCTCTTTCTTCTCTCACGCATTGCCACCCTGCGCGGGGTCACCGTTGCCCTGCACCATCCGCTTTCTCTCCCGCTGCTCGGCATCTGCGTTCTTTTGCTCTTGCTTCTGCTGTCTCTGCCGCGTGTCAGGTGGCGCACGGTGCTCTTTACCGTTCTCGGCTGCGGCACCGCCTTTTGCGTTTGCCTTGCTTTATCCGTACAGATGACGCTTTGCCAACAAGATGTTCTTTGCCAAAGCCAAAACGGAGAGGAACTTCTGCTTGCCGTTTCCGACGGGCGCGGGTTGCTATGCGACCTATCTACCGGCGCCACCGCCGCCGGAAAAGATGGGCAGGATTTGCTGAAGGACGCCCATCTGACCGAACTGGACGGTTACCTTCTGACTCACTATCATATGCGCCACATCCGGCTGTTTCGGTATTACGCCCGGCGGGTGGTGGTGCGCAAAGTTTATCTGCCGGTGCCGGCAAACCGGGAGGAAGAGGAAATCCGCCTTGCCATCTGCCGCGAAGCGGAACGCTACGGGGTCGAGGCGGTTCCGTATCGCCCCTATGACCCGATTTCCGTCGGCAGGTTGACCCTGACGCCCTTGCCACGCGGCCATACCGGCTCCAGCCACCCCGCCATTGCCCTTTCGGTCAGCGGAGAAGGCGGCGTGTTCACTTACATCGGCAGTGGCTATGCGGTAAGCGACCGCCGCGCCGCCGGCGCCGATTGGGTTGCAAAAAGCAATCATCTGTTTTTCGGTGCGCACGGACCGAAAAGTAAAACTTTCCCCGACTACAACGTGTTCAGCCGGCATCTGCGGCGTGCCGTATATGCCACCACAGCCGAACCGCCAAAGAAACTGCGTGATTACCTGACCGACCGTCTGGAAAAGATCGGCGATTCCCCCATACGGTTTCCCTTATAAAAAATCCCGCCCTCCCGGGCGGGATTTTTTTCAGACATTGAAACGGAAGACGACCACATCGCCGTCCTGCATCACATATTCTTTGCCCTCCGAACGGAGAAGCCCTTTCTCCTTGACTGCCGTCATGCTGCCCTCGCGCATCAGGTCATCAAAGGCAACTACCTCCGCCCGGATAAAGCCGCGCTCAAAATCCGAGTGAATCTTGCCCGCCGCCTGCGGCGCGCGGGTGCCTTTGGTAATCGTCCAGGCGCGGACCTCTTTCGGCCCTGCCGTCAGAAAACTGATCAGCCCGAGCAGGGCGTACCCGGCGCGGATGAGTTTGTCAAGACCGCTTTCCTCAATGCCGAGATCGGCAAGAAATTCCTTCTTCTCCTCCGCCTCCATATCCGAAAGTTCCGCTTCCACCTGCGCGCAGACGGCAATGATGCCGGCATGCTCTTCTTCCGCGTGGGCACAGAGTTTCCGGTATCCTTCGTTTTCCGAAAGTCCGCCGGCAATATCGTTTTCATCCACATTGGCAACGTAAATCACGGGTTTCAGAGTAAGCAGGCGGGCATCCTCCACCAGTGCCAGTTCATCGGCATCCAGATTCAGTGTGCGGGCGCAGGCACCATCCTCCAGCGTTTTCTGAATTTTTTCAAACACGGCGAGTTCGGGCGCGAGCGATTTATCGTTCTTCACCAGTTTCCGGATCCGGTCAAGCCGCCGCTCCACCACCTCAAGGTCGGCAAAAATCAACTCCAGGTTGATGGTCTCCACATCCCGCAGCGGGTCCACTTTGCCGTCCACATGGATGATATCGTCATTTTCAAAGCAGCGCACCACGTGCAGAATGGCATCCACCTCACGGATGTTGGCAAGAAATTTATTGCCGAGCCCCTCCCCTTTGGAGGCACCCTTGACCAGCCCCGCAATATCGACAAACTCCATCACCGCGGGGGTATATTTTTCGGGATGATACATCTCCGCGAGCCGATCCAACCGCCGATCCGGCACCGGAACTACCCCCACATTCGGGTCAATGGTGCAAAACGGGTAGTTTGCCGAGGCGGCACCCGCATTGGTCAACGCGTTGAAAAGTGTACTCTTGCCGACGTTCGGCAGTCCGACAATTCCGAGTTTCATAGTTTATCCTCACCTGTTCTTAACATACGATGCAAAACACCTCCCCTATTATAGTACAAATCCCCCGAAATAGCAAGGGGAGAACCAGAAAACTGTGTTGGTTTTGTGATTTTTTTGTGATTTTCTCAGTTTCGGGGGTTCTGTTCACAATTTATCCAACATCTTCCTTGTAAAACGTGTATAATAAGGGTAGCATAGGAACATGGTTAAAACAATGCGATTTTATAGATATAAGG
>CAKSLR010000020.1 GCA_934467435.1 uncultured Eubacteriales bacterium
GTATCAGATTGAGGAGCCTGCGGAGCAGTAAGTCTGCCTGTTTTCCGGAAAGGAGGGTGGGTGCTTGACCAAACAGTACGTGGGGGCGTATGTGCTGGATGCCCCCTATCCGATTGACCGCGAATACGCCTACTTCCTGCCCATTCCCCTTCTCGGGGAGGTGCGGGTCGGCAGTGTGGTGGCGGTTCCGTTCGGTACGGCAAACCGCCGCTCCTATGCTCTTGTCACCTCGCTTTCCGAGCATAGTGATATGGATAAAGTGAAACCCGTGCTGGCGGTACTGCCCGACCGCTTCTCTTTGACAGAGGAAATGCGCGGGCTTTGCTTTTTTTTGAAGGAATATACGCTCTGCACGGTAGGGGATGCGGTGCGTTCTCTTTTGCCGAGCGCAGCGTTTTCCGACATTCATGAGACTTTTTCTCTCGGCACCGTGGCGCCGGAGGGGGAAGAAGAAGGACGCGTGGCGGCGGTATTCTCCGGGGAGACGGCGCTGGCGCGGGAGACTCTGCGGGAGCGCACCGGCTGCACGGCAACCCTGCTTTCCGCCATGACCGAGCGGGGCGTGCTGCGCCGGGATTACACCCTGTCACGCGAGGCGGTGAAAACCGAAAAATATCTCTCGCTTGCCGCGACGGAGGAAGAGATTCTTTCGCTGCTCTCCCCGGACGGCGGGCGGCAGCGCATCCGTGGGGAGGCGCAGGAGAAGATTCTGCGCACCCTGCTGGCGGACGGCAGAATGTGCCGTACCGAGTTGTGTGACCTGACGCACACCACTGCGGCGCAGGTCGGGGCGCTGGTTCGGCGCGGGTTGCTTGCCGAAGAGGAAGAAGAGGTGCAGCGCGATCCGTATGCCGCCATCCCACGCGGTTCCGATACCGGGGAAATCGCCCTCAGCCGCGCGCAGGGGGCAGCATACGAAACGCTCGCTTCCCTGTATGCCGAGCATACGGCGCGCGCGGCACTCCTTTACGGGGTGACCGGCAGCGGCAAGACCAAAGTCATGATGAAATTGATGGATCGCGTGCTGGCAGACGGGCGGCAGGTCATGCTGATGGTGCCCGAGATTTCGCTCACCCCGCAAACGGTCAGCCTCTTCTTTGCCCGGTACGGGGATCGCGTGGCGGTCATTCACTCGCTGCTCGGGGAGGGGGAACGCTTCGATACCTGGCGGCGGATTGCCGCGGGGGAGGTGGATGTGGTCATCGGAACCCGCTCCGCCGTGTTTGCCCCCCTCTCCCGCCTCGGGCTGATTGTGATGGACGAGGAACACGAACATACCTACAAATCCGAAAGCGACCCCAAATACCACGCGCGGGATGTGGCGGCGTACCGCTGCGGCGTGCACGGCGCGCTGCTCTGCCTTGCCTCGGCAACCCCGTCGGTGGAAAGTTTTTATAAAGCAAAAATCGGAAAATATACCCTGGTTCCGTTGCGGGAGCGCTATGGCGGCGCCACCCTGCCGCAGGTCGAAGTGGTGGATATGCGGGAGGAGTTGCGTGGCGGCAACCCATCCCCGATCAGCGGACGCCTGCTTTCCCTGCTCGAAGAGCAGAAAAAAACAGGGCAGCAGACCATTCTGTTCTTAAACCGCCGCGGCTACCGCACCTCGGTACTTTGCAAAAACTGCGGCGAGGTGCTGAGTTGCCCGCATTGCAGCGTGGCACTGACCTATCACACCGATCGCACGGGCGGCAGCATGTTCTGCCATATCTGCGGTTACCGTACCTCCCCCGCCCGTACCTGTTCCTCCTGCGGGAGCGATATGCTTTCTTATGTCGGTTTCGGCACCCAGAAGGCGGAGGAAGATCTTCTTGCCTGCCTCTCCCCCCTGCGGGTGAGCCGCATGGATGCCGATACCACGGCGAACCGCCGGGCGTACGAAGCCCTGCTCGGTGCCTTCCGCCGGGGGGAATCGGATGTGCTGCTCGGTACGCAGATGGTAACGAAGGGGCATGATTTTCCTGCCGTTACGCTGGTGGGCGTGCTGCTGGCGGATACCTCGCTTTACGTGAATGATTTTCGCGCGGCGGAACGTACGTTTTCGCAACTGACGCAGGTGATCGGTCGCGCGGGGCGGGCATCTTCCCCGGGGCGGGCAGTCATTCAGACCTATTCGCCCGAAAATCCCATCATCCGTCTTGCCTGCCGGCAGGATTACGACCGCTTTTTTGAAGGGGAGATTGCCTTGCGGCGGGAACTTTCGTTCCCCCCGTTCTGCGATTTGGTGCACCTGACGTTTTCTTCTCCGTATGAGGACGAGTTGCTTTCCGCTTCCCCGCAGATCCTGCACTGCGCGACCGATCTGGCACGGCGCGAATATGCCGACCTGCCACTGGTGATGTTCGGTCCGTTTGAGGCGGGCGTTTATCGCGTGGCGGGGAAGTTCCGGCTGCGGATGGTAATGAAATGCAAATGGAACGGAAAGTGCCGTGCTTATTTTTCCCGCCTGCTTGTGGCGCTTGGCAAATTGCTCGGGCGACGGGTGTCGGTCTCTCTGGATGAAAACCCGATGAAAGGATAAAAAGAAAAATGGCAGTATTGAAAATTGTGAAACTGGGCGCAGACGAGGGGCTTTTGCGCAAAACCAGCCGGGAGATTACCGAGATTACCCCGCGCATTACCACCCTGCTTGACGATATGGTGGAAACCATGCGTCGGGCGGACGGCTGCGGTCTTGCTGCGGTACAGGTGGGCGTTTTGCGCCGTGCCGTGGTGATTGAAGTGGAGCCGGGCACGGTATATGAGTTGATTAACCCCGTTATCATCGACCGCAAGGGCAAGCAGGAGGAGGCGGAAGGCTGCCTCTCCCTGCCAGGTGAAAGCGGTATTACCCGCCGCCCGATGACGGTGACCGTGCGGGCGCAGGACCGCACGGGCAAGACGTTTGACCTGACCGGGTCGGGTCTGCTTGCCCGCGCCATTTGCCACGAACTCGACCATCTGGACGGCAAACTGTTTACCGATGTGGTGATTCGCCGGTCGGAGGACGACTGATTTCCGAATGAGAGGGAAAAAGATGAAGATACTGTTTATGGGAACGCCCGATATTGCGGCATCCTGCCTTGCGGCGCTGCTCGCGGCAGGAGAAGAGGTCGTTGCGGTTGTGACGCAGGCAGACCGCCCGAAGGGGCGCGGCTATACGCTGACGCCGCCGCCCGTCAAGGTGCTTGCCGCCGAGCGGGGGATTCCCGTTTATCAGCCGGCGACCCTGCGGGACGAGGCATTCCTTTCGCTTTTGCGGGAGGTTGCCCCCGATCTGATCGCCGTGGTGGCGTACGGTAAGATACTGCCGCCCGCGGTGCTCTCGTATCCGCGCTACGGCTGCGTGAACGTGCACGCCTCGCTATTGCCGAAATACCGTGGCGCCGCGCCGATCCAGCGCGCCATTATGGCGGGGGAGAGCAAAAGCGGCGTGACCACCATGTTCATGGCGGAGGGGCTGGATACCGGCGACATGTTGCTGCAGGAAGAAATTCCGATCGGACCGCAGGATGATTTCGGCGTGGTCTATGCCCGTATGGCGGAGGTGGGCGGCAGGTTGTTGTGCGAGACGGTGCGGCACCTGGCAAAGGGCGATCTTGTCCGGCAGGTGCAGGAGGAGAGCGAAGCGACGTATGCCCATAAGATCGAAAAAACCGACTGTCATCTTGACCTGACAAAGAGTGCCGCGGCGCTGGATCCCTATATCCGCGGGCTTTCCCCGGCGCCGCTTGCTTTTTTGCGGCGGGAGAACGGAAAAATGCTGAAAATCGTGCGTGCCGAGGCAAAGGAGGGCACCGGTCGCCCCGGGGAAGTGCTTTCGCTTTCCGCCGAGGGGGATGGCGGCATTCTCGTTGCCTGCGGGGAGGGCGCGCTCTTCCTGCGTGAGATTGTGCCGGAGGGAAAAGGAAAAATGCGTGCCGCCGACTTTATTCGCGGCAGGCAGATCACGGTTGGGGAGGTACTTTCGTAATGTTTATTGACTGGCTTTATCTTGTTTTGGTGCTGCCGTTTGTGCTGTTGGCGTTCTGGGCGCAGATCCGTGTGAATCTGACCTTCCGGCGCTACAGCCGGCAGGAGACGAAAAGCGGCATGAGCGGCTATGACAGCGCCCGCATGGTGCTGGATGCCAACGGGTTGCGGAATGTGGCGATCGAGGAGGTCGGCGGAAAACTGAGCGACCATTTTGACCCGCGTACCAATGTGATCCGCCTTTCGCATGAGGTTTACCACGGAAGAAACGCGGCAGCCGTCGGGGTGGCGGCACATGAGGCAGGGCATGCCGTGCAGTATGCCGAGGAATATCTGCCGATGAAGTTCCGCGCCGCGATCATTCCCGCCACCAATATCGGTTCCAATCTGGCGTTTCCGCTGTTGTTGCTCGGGCTGCTCTTTTCCTACCCGCCGCTGGCGTATGCCGGGGTGCTTGCCTTCGGGCTTTCTACCCTGTTTCAGCTCGTCACGCTGCCGGTAGAATTCAATGCCAGCCGCCGCGCCATGGCGGCACTGACGGACAGCGGCTGCTTTGAGCGGGAGGATCTGCGCGCATCCCGCCGCGTGCTCAGCGCGGCTGCCATGACCTATCTGGCGGCGCTTGCCGTTTCACTTGCCAACCTTCTGCGTCTTGCTATCATTGCCGGCAGTACCCGGCGCCGCGACTGATGGCGGGCAAAAACGTCCGTCGCCTTGCCCTACGCCTCTTTTCCGCATGGGAAGAGGGGGATCGGTATATCAACCTGGTGCTGGACGACCCTGCCGTTTCCGCGCTCGGGGAAGAAGATCACGCATTTCTTGTCGCGTTGCTCTTCGGCACGGTGGAGCGGCGACTGACGCTGCTTTACCACATCCGCTGCCTGGCGCGGGACGGAGGGCGTAAAATGGCGCCGCACACCCGGCGGCTGCTTTGCCTCGGGCTATACCAGTTGCTCTACATGGACGGCGTGCCGGACTATGCCGCGATTGCGGAAACGGTGGCACTTGCCGGCAGCGCGGGGGAGCGCGGCTTTGTCAATGCCGTGTTGCGGAATGCGGTGCGTTTCCCCGAGCGGCTTGCCCTCCCCGCGCGGGAGGATGGGGTACTCTCTTACCTTTCGCTCCGTTACTCGTTTCCTGAGGAAACGGTGGCGCTCTTTCTTGCGGAGCGTGGCGAGGAGATGACCGAACGGCTGCTAGCTTCGTTCTGCGAAACGCAGCCGCTCACCATCTCGGTCAACCTCCGCCGTACAGACAGAAAAACCGTGCTTGCCGCCCTTCACGCGGCGGGCTATGCGGCAAGCGAGACGCCCTATGCCCCCTACGGCATCCGCCTTGCAAAAAGCGTGGATCCGACCCGCCTGCCCGGATTCCGGAAGGGGTGGTTCTTCGTACAGGATGAAGCGTCCCAGATCGCCTGCGCGGCTCTCTCCCCCGGTATGGGGCGGGTGGTGGACACCTGCGCCGCCCCCGGCGGCAAGAGTTTCGGCGTTGCCATGACGATGCGGGAGGGGGGAGAGTTGTTTGCCATGGATCTGCATGAGAGCAAACTTTCCCTGATTCGCTCGGGGGCAGAACGCCTCGGGCTTTCTTCCGTGCACACCGCAGCACATGACGGCAGTATCCCCCTTACCGCCTTTTGCGGCACGGCGGACGGTGTGATCTGTGATGCCCCCTGTTCGGGGCTTGGGGTGCTTGGCAAAAAAGCCGACCTGCGCTACCGTGCGGGTACACGCTTTGCCGAACTGCCGCCCCTGCAGGAAAAGATCCTTTCTTCTGCCGCCGCGTATGTGCGGCAGGGCGGAGAACTGCTCTATGCGACCTGCACGATTCACCGCGCGGAAAACGAAGAGGTCGCCGCACGCTTTCTTGCTGCACACCCGGATTTTGCAGCAGCCGATTTTGCGGTCGGCGGTCTGCGTTCCGCGGGGGGTATGCTGCAGCTTTTGCCGCCGACCCACGGCACGGACGGCTTTTTTCTTGCCAAATTCACGCGTAGACGCGATGAAAAGGAATCCATATGAACGAGTCATATCTACATCACGGAAAGACCGATATTCTTTCCCTGCTTCCCGAGGAACTTTCCGACTTCTTTGTAAAACTCGGGCAACCGCGCTACCGGGCAAAACAGGTGTTTTCTGCTCTTGCCCGTGGCTGCACTCCTGCCGAGATGACCAACCTGCCGAAAGACCTGCGAAAAACGTTGGAGGAAACCACGCTTTTTGCCCTGCCGTCGGTGGAGCGCAAATTGATCTCCGCCATCGACGGAACGGTGAAGTATCTTTTTCGCCTGCATGACGGCGCGTGTATTGAAAGTGTGCTGATGCATTATGCCCACGGCAACACCCTTTGCATTTCCAGCCAGGTCGGCTGCCGGATGGGGTGCCGCTTCTGCGCTTCCACCATTGGGGGCAAGGTGAGGGATCTTTATCCTTCCGAGATGCTCGGGCAGATCATTGCCGCCGAAAAAGACAGTGGTGAGCGGGTTTCCAATGTGGTGATGATGGGCATCGGCGAGCCGCTTGACAATTTCGATCACGTGGTGCGTTTTCTGCATCTGGTCAACCATGCGGACGGTGTCTGCATCGGTTACCGGCACATTTCGCTTTCCACCTGCGGGCTGGCGGATCGCATCCTGGATCTGGCAAAAATCAATCTGCCGATTACCCTTTCTATTTCTCTGCATGCGCCGACCAACGAGTTGCGGGATGCGATTATGCCGGTCAACCGCCGCTATCCGCTGGAAGTGCTTTTTGCGGCGTGCCGTACCTATTACCGCACAACCGGGCGGCGCATATCCTTTGAATATACGCTGATCGCCGGGAAGAACGATTCCCGGGAGGAAGCCAGGCAACTTGCCGATTGCCTGCTTTCCGCCTTTGCGGAAACCGGGGCGCCGTTGCATGTCAATCTGATCCGCGTCAATGAAGTGGCGGAAACGGGTTTTCACCGCGGAACAACGGAGAGTGTGAATGCTTTTGCCGCCTATCTGGAAAAGCGCGGTATTGTGGCGACGGTGCGGCGCCGCCTCGGGGCGGATGTCAACGCTGCCTGCGGACAGCTTCGCCGTGCCGCGGTAAAAGAGCAAGCGGGAGTGGAGGAGACGACGGAATGAGGGTGTATGCGGACAGCCATATCGGCTGCGTGCGGACGGAAAATCAGGATGCTTACCGCATCTGTACGGTCGGAGACGGCATGCTTGCCGTGGTTTGTGACGGCATGGGCGGCGCCGCCGGCGGAAAAATCGCATCGACGGTCTGCGCGGATGAATTCAGCCGCCGCTTTGCGGAAAGTTATGCGACCCTGATCGGGGACGCGACGGAGATTTTGCCGTTTGACGTGCACCGGGTCTATAGTCAGGCGGTGTATCACGCCAATCTCAGCGTCTTTCACCGTGCCGTGACGACCCCCGCACTGCACGGCATGGGCACGACTCTTGCTGCGGCGTTTGTAACGGGGGACGCGCTGTTTTGCGCCAATATCGGAGACAGCCGCGTTTATCTCGTGCGGGAGGGGCACGCCACCCGTGTAACCCATGATGATACCTGTGTGCAGGCGCTGGTGGATGAGGGGGCAATTACCGAGGAAGAGGCGCGGGTGCATCGGGATAAGCACATTCTGACCGCCGCGCTCGGCACTGCGCCGTATATGGATTTTCAGTTTGTGACCGAAGAACTGCGCCCGGCGGATATTTTGCTGCTTTGCAGCGACGGGCTGACCGATTACTATGCCGATGCGGAAATCGGCGCGGCAGTTTCTGCCGCGCACGGCGATCTGCAGGCGGCAGCCGACCGTTTTATCATGGGCGCCTGCGCCCGCGGCGGCAAGGATAATATTACGGTAGCTTTGCTCTGCGTGCCGTAACTCGCGCGGGCGGCAAAGCGGAGCGGATCATAAAGGAGGGGAAAGGAATGGAACGGCTGGAAAACATGGTCGGGCAGGTGCTGGACGGGCGGTACCAACTTCGCGCGGTGACGGGCGTCGGCGGTTCTGCCGTGGTGTTTCGCGCCGAGGATCTGTTGCTTTCCCGCCGGGTTGCCATCAAGATGCTGCGCAGCGAGGCGGCGCCCGGCGCCTATACAGGCAGTGAAACGATGGAGCAGATGGAGGCGCGCGCATCGGAGGCACGCCGCATCAACCGCAGCGCCTTTCGGCGGGAGGCGATTGCCGCGTCGGTGCTTTCCCATCCGAACATCGTGGGGATTTACGATGTGTCCCCCGATACCGATAACCCGTACATCGTCATGGAGTTTGTGGAGGGCGTGCTGCTTTCCGACCGCCTGCGGGAACTGGGGGCGCTTTCGGTGCGGGAGGTGCTTTACGTGGCGCACTGCGTGCTGCTTGCTCTGGAGGAGGCGCACGCCCACGGCATCATTCACCGGGATATCAAGGCGCAGAACATTCTGCTGACGCCCGACGGCGAGGTTAAGGTGACCGACTTCGGCATTGCCCAGATCCCCGGGAATACGTCCGTGCGGCTCAACGGTAGGGTGCTGGGGACGGTGGATACCATCAGCCCCGAGCAGGCGAGCGGAAAACGGGTGGATGAGCGCAGCGACCTCTATTCGCTCGGCGTTCTTCTCTATGAAATGGCAACCGGCAGTCTGCCGTTTGAAGGCGATAAGCCCGAAACGGTAGCGTTTTTACATATTCACGAACCGCCGCGGTACCCCTCCACGCTCAACCCCGGTGTATCACGGGGGCTGGAACAGATCATTCTTACGGCGCTGGAAAAACAGCCGGACAAGCGCTTTGCCTCTGCCGCCGCCATGCTGGCGGCGGTCAAAAAACTGGAAGAAAATCCGGCGCATGTGTTTCGCCGTTTCCGTACCCGGCGGCGGATTTTTGTGCGGGAAACGGGGGGCGTTCGCTTTGGACGGGTGATGGTCTGCGGTGCCATCGCCGCCATGCTTTGCCTTGTTTTATTTCTTGCCTCTGCCGATCTGCATCCCCTGCCGCAGGTGAAGGTGGTGGAACTGCCCTCTTACGTGGGGTTGCTGTATGCCGACGTCGGAAGTGCGCTGCCGGACGGGCGCGTTGCGGTGGAAGTGACCTATATTTACCGCCCGGATATGCCGGCGGGTGTGGTGCTTTCCCAATACCCCACAGCGGGGGAACGCCTCAAACTGGACGGACCGGATGACTGTCCCGTGCTCCACCTGACGGTCAGTACCGCAGACGAAACCATAAAAGGAACGGAAGAGAACCATGAATAACATCGGCAGAGTGGTAAAGGGGGTTGGCGGCATGTTTGACGTGCTGCCGACCGACGGCGGTGCGCGGCTTTCCTGCCGGGCGCGGGGAAATCTGCGCCGCGGCGAGGAGAAAATTCTGGTCGGGGACCTGGTTCGTGTGGATACGGAGCCGGGCGGCACGGTGATTTCTGAAGTGATGCCGCGGAAAAATGCCCTGATCCGACCGCCACTCTCCAATATCGACCGCCTATATGCCGTGCTGGCAGTGCGGGAACCGGCGCCGATTTATGAGACCACCGACAAATTGCTTTGTATTGCGGAGCATAACGGCATTGCGGTGACCGTGGTGATCACCAAAACGGATATCGTGGCGCCAGACGAGACGGGAGAGATTTACCGCAAGGCAGGGTATGAGGTCTTTTCGCTTTCCTCGGTGACCGGGGAAGGGGTCTCCTCGCTGCGGGAAGCCATGCGGCGCGACCTTGCGGGGGGCGGGATCGCTGCCTTCGCCGGTGCCTCCGGCGTGGGAAAATCTTCCTTGCTCAACGCGCTCTTTCCGGCGCTCTCTCTGCAAACGGGGGAGATCAGCCGTAAGATCGGACGGGGAAAAAATACCACAAGGCATACCGAACTTTATCCCGTGTTCGGGGAGGGGGGCGGCTTTCTTGCCGACACCGCCGGGTTCAGTATGCTGGATTTTGTGCGGTTTGATTTTATGGGAACGGAGGACCTTTTCGGCACCTTCCGCGAATTTGCGCCGTATGCCGCCGATTGCCGCTTTGCCGATTGCCGCCATGTAAAAGAGGAAGAGTGCGGCGTGCGCCGCGCCGTGGCGGAGGGGAAGATTGCCCCCTCCCGCTACGAAAGTTACGTGGCGCTGGATGCGGTTCTGCGCCGCAAAAATCCCTTCGGCGGGGAAAAATAAAGTTTTTTTTCAAAACCCCTTGACAAACGGGGAAAAATCAGTATAATATCATTGTTATCCTAAGACAGCAGGTTCCCGTAAAGGTGCATGGCACTCTCCTGCCGAGGTGAAGCGTTAATATATTTTTGTATATTATCCTTTTCCCGGCGGCGCTTTGCGCTTACGGGAGAAGGATTTTTTATTTGATACGGAGGTGAATACGAAAGATGCCTAGCAATAAGGTTCTGGAACAAAAACAGGCGGTTGTCAAAGAGTTGGCGGAAAAGCTGCGTGCTGCACAGGCAGGTGTGCTGGTCAACTATCAGGGCATTACCGTAGAGGCGGATACCCAGTTGCGCAGAGAACTGCGTGCTGCAGGCGTGGAATATCTGGTCATGAAGAATACCCTGACCGGTCGCGCGTGTGACGAAGTGGGTCTTGGCGATATGAAGCAGTACCTCGAGGGTATGTCCGCTATCGCAATCTGCGGGGAAGATCCGCTTGCACCCGCGAAGATTACGAAGGCTTATGCCGAGAAGATTGAGTCTTTCAGCGTAAAGGCAGGTTTTCTTGACGGTGTGGTGATTGACGCCGCAAAGGTCGGCGAACTGGCTGAGATTCCTTCGAAGGAAGTCATGATCGCACGCATCCTTGGCAGTTTGACCGGTCCGATCCGCAGCCTTGCATACGCATTGCAGGGAGTTGTGGACAAGAACGGCGAAGCCGCTCCGGCAGAAGCAGCAGAGGCTGCAACGGAAACTCCCGCAGAAGCGTGAGTTTCTTCTCAGATTTCGAAAATAATTAGAAAAGAATACGTGGAGGTAAATAACAATGGCAAGTGAAAAGACCACCCAGATCCTCGACCTCATCAAAGGCCTGACGATCCTGGAACTGTCCGACCTGGTAAAGGCAATCGAAGAGGAATTCGGCGTATCCGCAGCTCCTGTTGCTGTGGCGGTTGCCGGTGCCGGCGCTGCTGCTCCCGCAGCAGAAGAGAAGACCGAGTTTGATGTGATCCTGAAGTCCTTCGGCGCGAAGAAACTGGATGTCATCAAGGTCGTTCGTGAACTGACCGGTCTTGGTCTGAAGGAAGCGAAGGAAATGGTTGAGGGCGCTCCTAAGGCTGTTAAAGAAGGCGTTTCCAAGGACGAGGCTGCTGCAATTGAGGCAAAACTCAAAGAAGCAGGCGCTGAAGTCGAGATTAAGTAATTTCACCCCGTACGGGAAGAAACGGCACGCACCTGTTCGTGCCGTTTCTTTTTTCGCTTGCGCAAAATGGGGGCTTTCCCCTTGACAGAATGCCGCGCGGCGTGTAAAATAAAAGCAGAGTATGAAACCGATAGGCTGAGGAGGCGCTATGGACACAAGTAAATTGACCCGGCTCAAGGAGATTGCCCGCCGCGTGCGCTGCGGCGTGATTGAGGGGACCTACCATGCAAAATCCGGGCATCCCGGTGGTTCGCTTTCCATCGCGGATATTCTGACGTATCTGTATTTTGAAGAAATGCACATTGATCCCGCACAGCCGAAAATGCCGTCGCGTGACCGTTTTGTACTTTCCAAAGGGCACACCGCCCCCGCGCTGTACGCCACGCTGGCAGCGCGCGGCTATTTCCCGGAAGGGGATCTTGTCACCCTGCGGAAGATCGATTCGTATCTGCAGGGGCACCCGGATATGAAGGGAACGCCCGGTGTGGATATGTCTACCGGTTCTCTCGGCCTCGGCATTTCCGCTGCCTGCGGGATGGCGCTCTCCGCCAAGTACCGCGGGGAGGGGTATCGGGTCTATACCATCCTCGGGGACGGGGAAAGCGAAGAGGGACAGGTATGGGAGGCTGCGATGTTTGCGGCGCACTATCATCTGGACAACCTGGTTGCTTTCTTGGACTTCAACGGCTTGCAGATCGACGGTAAGGTGACCGATGTCATGAATCCGACGCCGCTGGATGAGAAATTCGCCGCCTTCGGCTGGAACGTGCTGCAAATTGACGCGCACGATTTTGCCGCCATTGAAGCGGCGCTGAACGCCGCCCGCGCCTGCAAAGGAAAACCGACGGTCATCATTGCCCACTCGGTCAAAGGAAAGGGCGTCTCCTTTATGGAGAACCAGGTGGATTGGCACGGAAAAGCCCCGAATGCGGAGCAGTACGCCGCCGCGCTTGCGGAACTGAATGGGGAGGGGAAATAACATGGCAGATAAGATTGCAACCCGGGAAGCCTACGGCAACGCCCTGGCAGAACTGGGGGAGAAATACGATTTCGTTGTGCTGGATGCCGACCTTGCGGCGGCGACCAAGACCGGCATTTTCAAAAAGAAATTCCCTGCGCGGTTTTTTGATTGCGGCATCGCGGAGGGGAATATGATGTCGGTTGCCGCCGGCATTGCCACCACAGGTGTGGTTCCGTTTGCCAGTTCGTTTGCCATGTTTGCCGCCGGGCGCGCTTATGAACAGGTGCGCAACTCCATCGGCTACCCGCACTTAAATGTCAAGATCGGTGCCACGCACGCCGGCGTTACGGTCGGTGAGGACGGCGCCACTCACCAGTGCAATGAAGATATTGCCCTGATGCGGACAATTCCCGGCATGGTGATTCTCAACCCCGCCGACGGTGCGGAAACCCGTGCCGCAGTGGAAGCCGCGCTTCTCTATCACGGTCCGGTGTATATCCGCCTCGGTCGGCAGGCAGCGCCTGCGGTCAACACGCCTGATTATCATTTTGAGATGGGCAAGGGTGTGATGCTGGCGGACGGAACTGACCTGACCATCGTTGCCACCGGCTATATGGTGCATCTTGCACTGGAAGCGGGGAAACAGTTGGCGGCGGAGGGGATTTCTGCCCGGGTCATCAATATTCACACCATCAAGCCGATTGACCGGGAGATTCTCGTCCGCGCGGCGTGCGAAACCGGCGCGATTCTGACGGTGGAAGAACACAGTGTGATCGGCGGGCTCGGCGGTGCGGTCTGCGAAGTGCTTTCGGAAGAGTGCCCTGTTAAGGTTGCCCGCATGGGCGTGCCGGATGTTTACGGTCGCTCCGGCACGGCAGATGAAATGCTCGCCTATATGCACCTGACGGCGCCGGATATTGCGGCGCGGGCAAAAGAACTGGTTGCCGGAAAATAAGAAAAAACGCGGCGTGCGGGGACTACGCCCCCGTCTGCCGGGGGAGTGCGCGGTGCCGCCCTGGCGTGGGGCGCCCGCGCCGATAGAAGGGAAAACGGATGAAAAAAACGCTTTGCCTGTTGCTGTGCTTTTCGCTCCTGTGTCTGCCGTTCTTCAGCGGTGCCGCAGCGCCGGAAGGAAAACCGACGTTGGTCAGCACCGATCTGCGCATCTCATCGGATTTTTCGGTCGGTTTTGTGGTGGAGGTACCTGCCGGAACCGTGCGTGCCGGCGTGTACGTGGAAGGAACGGATTACCGCGCCGCGCGCCGCGATGACGGACGGTATGAGGTGGTTTATACCGGTATTGCGCCGGACAAACTGACGCGGGAATTTTCGGTCGTGCCGTATTGTGTCTTTGGCGGCGTGGTACATCGCGGCAGCACCTATTATTTCAGTGTGCGGGATTACGCCATGCGCATGATTCTGCGGGAGGATACTTCCGACGATGTGCGGGAGATTCTGGTGGCGGCATTGAATTTCGGCGCCGCCGCACAGCGGTATCTTTCCTACCGGAAGCAAAACCCGGCAAACAGTTACCTCACCGCGGAACTGCGCCGGGTTCCCGTGCGTGAGTACCGTTCGGTGCTGACCAATACACCGGGGGAGGTACGGCTGCCTGCAGAAATATCTTCTGCTTCCATGGTGGTCAAAGACGCAGCGGCGTTTAAGTTTTATGTCGCCATTGCCGGACAGGAGAACCTGCGGGAAAACGGCGGCGCCGGCATTCCTGAATTTTCCGACTACACGCCGAAACGGGAAGCCGACCTTTTCTCTGCCCCGTATCTCCTCGAGATCGCCGACAACCCCGCGTTCTCTGAATCCCGCACCTATCCGTTGCAGAAACTGGCGGATTCCCCCGGCTACCTGGTGGTGACGGAGGGGGTTCATGCCGCTGACTACAGCACGACCTTCTATGTCCGCCTGCAAAGCGCGGAGGGAACGGGAGACGTGTGGCAGTACAGTGTGGAATCCTATGCCGCCCGCAACCTCTCGCAAATGAATGCGGAGGGCAGGGAGATGGTCTGCGCAATGATGGCGCTGGGAGACGCGCTGCGAAAACAAAATTTTTCCTGAACTTCCCCGGTTCTTCGGAACTGGGGAAGTTTTTGTAACCGCAAGGCGGGAAGAAAAAGTGACATTTGCGCGAACTCTGTCAAATCGTCACCGTGTAATTTAAAAACGGTTGACAAACGCCGAACGACGTTCGAAGATGCCGTTTTTGCGGGAATCCGGCGTTTTTTGCAAAAATGCTTGCAACTTTTTTGCCGCTGTGTTATAATGAGTTCACGGCGGGTGTGCCCTGCCCATCCTATTTCAGAAAGGAAATCCATACATGAAACAACGCATACTTTCTCTTCTGGTTCTTTTGTGTATGTTGGTTGTCTCTGTGCCCGCACTGGTGCTTCCTCTGCTGGCGGACGGAGAACTGATTACCACAAAACTGGAACCCCGCAGAAATGGTTCCAACGTCCCCGCGGAGGAACTGGTGGACGGTAAATTGATGGTGAAGTGGCAGGGCGGATGGCGTTTTGTCAGCCATTCGAATGCCAACTGGACCGATGAGCGGAAACTGAGTCTTGCCATGGGATCCGGCGGACCTTCCACAGCAATGACCAAACCGACCGCGGAATTGGGCGAGGGCGCCCGGGAGTGCTGGCTCGGTGACCCGAACGGCACCGGTCTTTGGAACACCTCCTCCTTTATGGGGTACTATTGTGGTGGTACCGACCGCGATGACTGGGGACCGGCGTACGGCGCGGTTCCGAGCGCTTCCCACGCATCGGGGTATCAGTATCTTGCAGAGGTTGGCGGAAAAATCAACATCACCCTTGACGACCTGCGCTATAAGAGAGATACCGACCCCGGCGTGACCAACAAGGCGCTCTTTGCCGTGTTTGTCAGCGGGAACATGGTATGGCCGAAAGCGGGCGGCTCCTATGCCGATACCCGTGATTGGGCGAAGGTGGAGGATTATACCGGCACGGAGCAGGAGGGCATTCACTGCGTTTCCGGCGTGATTGCGGAAATCCGGGATGTGCTGGTAAAGAAGGGCGATAAGATTGAGGTGCTGGTGCGCGCCGGCGCAGCGGCGTCCGGCAAGGAAATGTGGCAGTGCCGCGGCGTTGCAGTCAGCACAGCCATTGCCTACACCGAGCAGATTGATGCGAGCCGTTACTTCTACATTCAGGAAAACGGCAATACCGTGTTCTCCGTTCCGCTGAAGGAGGAGACCGAGGTGGTTCTGCCGGCATATACCGGTTCGTCTGCCCTCATCGGGTATGATACGGACGGAGACGGCGTTTGGGACGCGCAGCCCGGCGATACGTTCACGCTCCCCGAGGGGACGGAGGATGTAATTATCGCGGCGATGGTGGCGGGGCGGACCGATTTTCAGATGAACCGCCCGACCTGGGATGAAGTTTCCTCTACCGTCACCTATCGCGGCGGTTGGACGGTTGGGATTCTGGATCTGACGACGGGAGTTTTTGACCCCTTCTCGGCATATGATTCCCAATACAGCATCTTCTCTCCGCCCGGCGGCGTTTGGGGCGGAACCGGCGGCGGCTATTACGGCAAAGAAGGCAGAATGGCAGTCTCCGGCTGCATGCCCGATGCGATGAAGGCAAACTCCATCCGTTACACCGCCGACTATAACGCGAAAGTCTCGCTTGACTTCAGCGACCTGCGCCCGCAGCGGGAAGGCGCGCACGGTGCCGGCGATATCTCCATGGAGATTTCGGTTTACGTGAACGGAAAGAAAGTCTGGCCCGCAGACTCCGATTGGTACGTACTCTCGGACGGCAAGACCTGGGATGACCAGACCAACCCCACCTACGATGCACTGACTCCTTTGCACGATGCGGGCATCTTCCCGCTCGCGCTTACGGTGAGCATCGGTGAAACGGTGGAAATCCGCAGCCGCCAGCACGATGCCAACTGCTGGATGTTCTGGGTTTCGCCTTACATCACCTACACCGAACTGCTGGAGACTCCTGTGATTCGCGCCACGTCGGTCACCTTTGGTGAGGACCTCGGGCTGAATGCATTTGTCAACCTTCTCGGTGCCCGTGAGGGTGCGGTGCCGGGGCTTGAATACTGGACTGCGGAACCGACCGCAGAGCAACTGGCTACCGGCGGTACGAAAATGGAAATGACAAAAACCGTGGCAGAGGATGCCAAGTTTACCTACCGCGGTTTCTCCGCCAAACAGATGGCCGATCAGATCTGGGTGCGCCCGTACGGCACTGTGGAAGGGGGAAATACCGTTTACGGTCGGGTGGTTGCCATCAGCATTGCCGACTATGCAAAGAGCGCCTTCGGAATCTCCGATGCGTTGGACAAAGTGCTTGCCGCCATGGTGAACTACGGCGCCAACGCGCAGGGTTACTTTAACTATAACCGTGAAAACATGGCAAACAGTTTCCTGCCCGATGCCATGAAGTTGCTCACCTCCGACGGCGTGGACTTTGAGAATGTCTATGCCCAGAGCGGCACGGAGAATAAGATCACGGCGGTCAGCATGATTCTCGGTGATCGCCTCGGCTATAAGTTCCTTGCCGACAAGGTGGAAGGCGCCGCTTCTTACGTGCTGGAGTACGCGGACAATGCGGATTTCACGGACGCAAAGACGGTGGATATGAAGGAAACCGAGGACGGCGAGAATGTGAAGGCAATTGTTTCGATCAACCTGGCGGATGCCGGGCGCGCGATTTATGTCCGCGTGAAGGTCGATGGCACCGCCGGTGCAACTCTGACTTATAACCTGGATTCCTACTATCTCCGTATGGAGCCGGATTCCAACGAAGCGCTGTATGCCCTGATGCTGTCGATGGTTCTCTTCCATCGTGCTGCCGTGGCGTATGGGGCGTAAACGGGGAGGAAAGCAACGAATGAAACGGTATCACGCTCCTGCATGGGAGATGAAACTCCTTGCCGCTGATGTTCTGATGGCGTCAGACGAAAACGAGACCGACAAGGACTACGTGGAGAATGAAAATCTGACCATCGATCCCATCGCGGAAATCTGAAAAAACCCCGGCGCCCGAAAAGGCGC